>NZ_JBSFET010000045.1:0-52795 GCF_053594575.1 Streptomyces sp. NPDC001880 | reverse complement strand
ATGCGAGTGCCGTCCTGGCCCTCGGTCTGCAACTGCCGGGGTCTCAGCAGGCTGTCGTAGAACTGGTACTCGGCTCCGTAGCCACCGTTGTTGTCCACGCCGCCAGCTCGTTG
This sequence comes from Streptomyces sp. NPDC001880, assembly GCF_053594575.1. NCBI lineage: Bacteria > Bacillati > Actinomycetota > Actinomycetes > Kitasatosporales > Streptomycetaceae > Streptomyces > Streptomyces sp. NPDC001880. The sequence goes on along the minus strand of NZ_JBSFET010000045.1, from coordinate 52,682 downwards.
CGCAGGTCGACCGCGGCCAGGGAATCCAGCCCCAGGTCCGCCAGCAGGGCGTCCTCGTCGATCTCGTCTGTCCCCTCCCGAAGGCCCAGGACGCGGGCCGCCAGGGTCCGGACCTGCGTGAGCAGCATCCCGCGCATCTCGCCGGAGGAAGCAGCCGCCGGCAACCGGCCGATTCGGTCCCTGCTCCCGTCGCCTGTGCCGTCCCCGTCGGCAGCAGGGGTTCGGAGCCGGTTCGCCGCCGTTCCACCGGCGCGGAGAGCGGCCGGGGCCAGGCGGGCCGCCACCACCACGGGATCGTCACCGGCCACGGCCGCGTCGAAGAGCGCCAGGCCTTCCTCCGGCCCGAGCGGGCCGAACCCGGAGCGGGCCATCCGCCGCAGATCCGCGTCGCCGAGGTGCGCCATCATGCCGTCGTCCTGCTGCCAAGGGCCCCAGACGATCGACGTACCGGGCAGTCCGAGCCGACCCCGGTGCCGCGCCAGGGCATCCAGCACACAATTGGCCGCGGCGTAATTGGCCTGACCCGCGGAGCCGAAGGTACCCGCCACCGAGGAGAACAGCGCGAACACGGCCAAGTCGTGATCCCGGGTCAGTTCGTGCAGAGCGAGAGCGGCGTCCGCCTTGGGGCGCATCACCCGCCTCATCCGGTCGGTGGTGAGCGCCGCGACGACGCCGTCGTCCAGCACCCCCGCAGTGTGCACCACGCCGGTCAGCGGGTGGGCCGCCGGAATCGTGTCGAGCAGGGCCGCGAGCGCGGTCCGGTCCGCGACGTCACAGGCGTGAACGGTCACCCGGGCGCCCGCCTCGCACAGCTCCGCGACGAGTTCCCGCGCCCCCGGAGCGTCCGGCCCGCGTCGGCCTGCGAGCAGCAGATGCCGGACGCCGTGAGTGGTGACCAGGTGCCGCGCCACCAGCTTGCCCAGGGAACCGGTGCCGCCGGTGACCAGGACGGTTCCCTCCGGGGCGAGCGTCCGCCGCTTGCGTGGCTTCGGTGCCGCCTCGGCCAGTGGCACCAGCTTCGGCACGTACACCGTCCCCCGGCGTACGGCTGCCTCCGGCACCGGGGCGGCCAGCAGGGCGGGCAGGGCACTCCAGGAGTCGGGGTGCTCGTCCACATCGATCAGAGCGAAGCGGCCGGGATTCTCCCGCAGGGCCGAGCGGACCAGCCCCCACACCGGCGTGTGCAGCGGTACGGCTACCGTCCCGCCGGATCGGCCGTCACTCCCACGACCGGCACCGTCCGCGGGAAATCCGTCATCTGCCGGAGCGACGGCACCGGACGTCACGAGGACGAGCCGCGAGCGGGACAGACGCGGCTCGGCGAGCCACTCCTGCACGAGCCTCAGCGCCCACCGGGCTGCCCGCAGCAAACCGGCAGCCCGGTCCTGCCCGTCGCCGGTCGTGTCCGGCGACGGGCACGGCGCCACGACGACGACCGACGACGCGTCGCAAGCCGCCGGGGCGGGGTGCACCGGGACGCCGGAACCCGGCGGCGCGAGAGCATCCACCAGCCGTGTGCCCGCCTCGCCCAGAACCCCCCAGCGGGGCATCACCGCAGGTGCGGACGGCTCGGCCGGCGCCACCCAGTCCGTCCGGTGCAGAGCACCGGTGACTGCGTCCGTCGCCGGGCCGGTACGCGCGAGAGGCCGGAGTGTCAGCGAACGGACCGTCGCCACCGGTGAGCCCGTATCGTCGGTCAGTTCCACTCCGGCCCGACCGTCCGGCCCGGGGGCCACCCTTACCCGCAAGCGCTGCACGCCAGCGGTGTGCACCCGCACCCCGCTGAAGGCGAACGGCAGGGACAGGCCGACGGCTGCCGGACCGGCTGCTCCGGAACCGTTCGCGACCAGTGCTGCGGCAGGCGACGTTTGCCCGTCGAGGAGTGGCGCGCGGTGGGTGCTCTCGGCGTGCCGGCCGGAAGTTCTCGTACTGGATGTACTCGGGCTGGCGGGCGGTGCGGCGAGAGCGCGTGCCGGGCGTCGCGTCGGGGCGAACGTTGCCTGTCGGGGCACTAGCCCGTCCAGGGCCAGGGCGTGCAGTGCCGCGTCGAGCAGCGCGGGATGCAGGACGAACTCGGGGCCGCCCGCCTCCCGGTGCGGAGTCCGGGCCGCTTCGGGCAAGTCGATGTCCGCGTACAATTCCTCCCCGTGCCTCCAAGCGGCGCGCATGCCCCGGAAAGCGGGGCCGTAACACAGCCCGTCGGCGGCCAGTCGCTCATACGGTCCGGTGCCCGGACCGTCGGCCTCCAGCGGCATCGCCGCCTCCAGCGGCATCGCCGCCTCCGGCGGCCAGGACGTGTCCGGCCGGGGCACACCGCCGGTCCCGTCCGGGGCCGCTTCCTGCGCCGGCGAAAGAGTGCCCGCGGCGTTCCGGAGCCAGGGCTCATCACCTGCCGGAGCATGCGGCCGGGAGTGGAAAAGCACAGCCCGCCGCCCCGCCTCGTCCGCCCCCGCCACCCTCACCTGCACGGTGACGGCACCGGTGGCGGGCAAGGTCAGCGGCGCGGTCAGCACGAGCTCGTCCAGGACGGTCGCACCCGTCAACTCGCCGGCATGGAGAGCCATTTCGACGAATGCGGCTGCCGGAAGGAAGGTCTCCCCGGCCACCACATGGTCGGCGAGCCACGGCTGATCCTGAACCGACAGCACCCCGCTCAGCAGAAGCCCGTCGTCGTCGGCCGTGCGGATGCACGACCGCAGGAACGGATGGGCGGGCCCGCCCGTCGGGGACACGGGCGGCTGCTCCGGGCCGGTCTCCAGCCAGTACCGGCGGCGCTGGAAGGCGTAGGTGGGCAGTGCGACGCGCCGCCCGTCGCACCCGGCGAAGACAGCCCGCCAGTCGACGGGAACGCCATGGGCATGCAGCGCGGCCACCGTGCCGAGCAGGGCATCGGCCTCCGGCCGCTTCCCGCGCAGTGTCGGCAGAACCAGCGGTACCGGGCTCCGCTCGCCGCCGCCCGCTTCGCCCGTGTCCACCCCGGACACGGCGAGACAATCGCGTACCAGGCCGGTGAGCACCCCGTCCGGACCCAGTTCGACGTAGTGTGCCGCGCCTTGATCACCCAGGTACGCCACCGAGTCGGCGAAGCGGACCGGACGGCGGACGTGGTCCACCCAGAACTCCGGCGTGCACACCTCCTCGACGGTGGCCGCACGGCCCGCAACAGCGGTGATCAGGGGCAGCCGCGGCGCGGCGAAGGACAGACGCCGGACCACGTCCGCGAACTCGGCCAGCACGGGCTCCATCCGAGCGGAGTGGAAGGCATGACCGACTCGCAGCGACGTCACCGAACGGCCTCGTTCGCGGAAGTACGCGGCCACCTCCCGCACCGCCGGCTCGTCGCCGGAGACAACCACAGAAGCGGGCCCGTTGACCGCGGCGATCTCCGCCGCAGACCCGGCCCCGGAGAGGTGGGCGGCCACCTCGTCCGCCCCGGCGGCCACGGCCGCCATCGCGCCGCCCGAAGGCAGCGCGTCCATCAGCCGGCCCCGGGCCGCCACCAACGCGCACGCGTCCGCGAGGGACAACACGCCGGCGACATGCGCCGCCGTCACCTCGCCCACCGAGTGCCCGGCCACCGGACCGGGGCGCACCCCCCACGCCTCGAACTGCCGGAACAGCGCCGTCCCCAGAGCGAAGAGCGCCGGCTGCGCGAACCGGGTCGTATCCAGCAACGCGCCCGTCTCCGTGCCGGGCCCGGCGAACATGACGTCCCGCAGCGGCACCGGCAGCAGCGGGTCGAGCAAGGCGCAGCACTCGTCCAGCGCATCGGCGAAGGCTGGATGCAGATCCCGCGACCCGTACAGTTCGCGGCCCATGCCGACACGTTGGCTGCCCTGACCGGTGAAGAGAAAGGCCGGTGAGCCGCGATGGCGGGACGTGCCCGTGCGCACTCCGGCCCGGCCGCCGCCCTCCGCCACGGCCTGCAGGGAGCCGAGCAGCTCGGCACGGTCCCGGGCCACCACCACGGCCCGGTGATCCAGGGCCGCTCGCGTGGTGGCGAGCGAGTACCCGATGTCCACCAGGGACACGTCAGGAGCGGCGACCACATGGTCGTACAGCCGTTGCGCCTGGGCCCGCAGCCCCGGCACGCTCCTGGCCGACACCGGAAAGGCCACCGCGGCCCGCCCGGGGACCGCCGCACACTCCGGCTCCACCCCGGCTGCGACAAGGCCCTTCGCAGTCCCGCCGTGCGCCGGGGCGCTCAGCGATGCGGGCTCCCCGCCCCCCGGAGCCTCTTCGAGCACCACATGGGCGTTGGTGCCACTGATCCCGAACGACGACACCCCCGCCCGGCGCGGACGATCCGTCGCGGGCCATCCCACCGGCCGGGTCAGCAGCCTGATCCGCCCCGACGACCAGTCGACACGGGGCGTCGGCTCTTCGGCATGCAACGTACGCGGCAGCACACCATGGCGCATCGCCTGCACCATCTTGATCACACCGGCCACTCCGGCAGCGGCCTGGGTGTGACCGATGTTCGACTTCACCGAGCCCAGCCGGAGGGGACGCTGCCGTTCCTGCCGCCCGTACGTCGCGAAGAACGCCTCCGCCTCGATGACATCGCCCAGCCGGGTTCCGGTGCCGTGCGCCTCCACGGCGTCGATGTCCCCGGGAGTCAGCCCCGCGTCCGTGAGCGCCTGCCGGATCACCCGCTGCTGCGCCGGCCCGTGCGGTGCGGTCAGCCCATTGCTCGCCCCGTCCTGATTCACCGCCGAGCCGCGCACCACGGCCAGGACCGGGAGCCCCGCGTGGCGCGCCTCGGACAACCGGCACAGCAGCAGCATGCCGGCCCCCTCGGCCCACCCCGTGCCGTCGGCGGTCGCACCGAACGCCTTGCAGCGGCCGTCCGGCGCCAGTGCCCGCTGGCGACTGAACTCCACGAACGAAGTGGGCCCCGACATCACCGTGGCGCCACCGGCCAACGCGAAGGCACACTCACCCCGGCGCAGAGCCTGGGCCGCCAGATGCAGGGCCACCAGGGACGAGGAACACGCAGTGTCCACGGTGATGGCCGGGCCTTCGAGACCGAAGGTGTACGCGATACGACCCGAGGCGACACTTCCGGCGTTGCCGAGGCCGAGGTACCCCTCGACATGCTCGGGCGTCCTTGCCAGGCCGCGCGCGTAGTCGCTGTACATCAGCCCGACGTACACCCCGGTCGCCGAGCCACGGAGAGTGCCGGGGACGAGACCGGCGTACTCGCAGGCCTCCCACGCAACTTCGAGCAGCAGCCGGTGCTGCGGGTCCATGGCCAGTGCCTCGCGGGGCGAGATGCCGAAGAAGCCGGGGTCGAAGCGGTCCGCACCGGAGAGGAAACCCCCCTCGCGCACATACGTCCGTCCGGGCCGCCCGGGGTCCGGGTCGTACAGCCCCCGGACGTCCCAGCCCCGGTCGGTGGGGAAGGGGCCGATGGCGTCCCTCCCGTCGGCCACCAGCCGCCACAGCTCCTCGGGAGAGGTCACCTCTCCGGGATAGCGGCAAGCCATCCCCACGATCACGACGGGATCGTCGTCCGACCGGGCCGCACTCCGGTCCACGGACCCGGCGCCGGCCGGCGCGGCAGCGTTCCGTTCCCCGAGGTGAGCGGCGAGCGCTGCGGCCGTGGGGAAGTCGAAGGCGACGGCCTCGGAGAGCGGCAGGCCGGTCACCGCCGACAACCGCTCCCGCAGCACCGTTGCCGTCAGGGAGTCCATGCCCAGGTCCCGCAGCGCCGTGCTCGGCTCCACCGCCTGAGCCGTACAGCCGAGCACGGCCGCCACCTCGCCCCGCACCAGGGCCAGCAGGTCCTCCGACGGCTTCCGATCCGCGTCCGATCCCAGCGCTCGTGCCGGCAGCCCGGCGAGGTCCCGCCGCACGGTCTTCCCGGAGGCGGTACGGGGGATGTCCGCCACTTCGAACAGCTCCGCGGGCACCTTGAAGCCGGACAGTTCCGCACGGCAGGCCGCGAGGACGTGCCCCCTGTCCAGCACGCTGCCGGGCTCGGCAACCAGATAGCCGGCCGGTACCTCGCCGAAGACGGGGTGCGGGCGTCCGGCCACGGCGGCGTCCGCCACCCCCGGCAGCCGCCGCAGCACCGCCTCCACCTCCGAGGGATGGATGTTCACCCCGCCCCGGATGATCAGATCACTCGCCCGGCCGGTGATCGCCAGCCCGCCGAAGGCATCGATCCTGGCCAGGTCACCCGTGCGGAACCAGCCGTCGCGCACGACCTCCGCGGTGGCCTCCGGCCTGCCGTGGTAACCGGCCATCACCCCGGGCCCGCTGACCCACAACTCGCCCTCGCCCCTGTCCCGGCCGTCGGGGCCCCCGCCGACCCTGACCCGGACGCCGGGCAGCACCCGGCCGCACGACCCGGACGCCCTCGCCTCGCCGGGCGCCGGCATGGTGACCGGGCCCGCCTCCGTGCTGCCGTAGTGCTCCAGATAGGGCACACCGCAGATCGCCTCGAAGGACTCGTGGAACCCGGGCCCCGCCGCCGCGCCACCACTGACACAACCCCGCAGCGCGGGGCCGCCGAGACCACCGCCGTCCTCACCGCCCTCCTCGCCCCGGACCGCGTCGAGCAGCGCCGAATACGTGGTCGGAACCCCGCCGAGCAAGGTGAACGAGGCGTCCCCACGGCGCAGTTCGCCGAGCACCCCCGCCACTGAGAACCGGGGCAGCAGTACCGCACTCGCCCCCACCGCGGTCACCCCGAGGAAACACACGATCTGGCTCATCGCGTGATGGAGGGGCAACGGCCACAGCACACGGTCCCGTTCGGACAGGTCCAGGACACCGGCAAGGCCCGTCGCGACCGGCGAGAGCCGGCTGCGCTGGGTGGACAGGACACCCTTGGGTACACCGGAGGAGCCCGAGGTGTAGAGCAGCCAGGCCACTTCGTCCAGCGCGAGATCGTCCCGGGCCGGCGTCCGAGGCTCCGTACCCGCCAACTCCTCGAACCGCAGAACCCCGTCCGCGCCCGCAACCTCGGCTCCGTCCGCCGGCTCCAAGCGGTCCGCGTGCGAAGGCGCGCTCCCGGCCTCGTCCTCGGCGCCGCCGTCGGCCACCACCACGGTCAACCCGGGGCGCAGCGGCAGCGTTTGCCGCCGCATCAGGCAGACGTCATCGGTGATGATCACCCGTGCCCCGCTGTCGTCCAGCAGGCGGGTCAGTTCCTCCTCCGAGTTCCCGGGGTCCAGAGGAACGCCCACGCCGCTCGCCCGGGTGACGGCGAGCAGGCCCTCGACCGCCTCGACACGATTGCCGAGCAGCACGGCCACCCGGTCACCGCGCGTCACGCCGAGCCCGGCCAGGTGACCGGCCAGCCGTGCGGTCCTCCGTTCCAGCTCCCGGTAGGTCACACGCCTGAGCCGGTCCTCGAAACAGACCTTTTCCCCGAGGCGCCGGGCGTGGTGCCCGAGCAGTTCCGGCAGTGGTTTGACGATGTCGGCGTGCCTGCCCACCGCATGACCTCCTAGAGACGACCCGCCGTTGAGGACGGCGGCACCGTGCACCAGGTTGCCTCCCGGCGGCGGTTCGACACCGATGGGGTACGCCTCACCTGTCGTTTCCACGGACGCGGAGCACCGCTGGACGAGACGAGCTCCGGGATCGTGTTCGCTGTCAATCCCGATAGAGGCCGTCAGGCCAGCAGCGGCGACTCCGCCAGCAGGGGCGCGAGCTTCACCGACAGCTCCCCGCGGCGCTTCACGCTGAGCTTGCGGCAGACGCGCGTCAGATGCTGCTCCACCGTGCTGGTGGTGATGAACAGTTTGCGTCCTGTCTCCCGGTTGCTGTAGCGGCCCGTCTGCGGATGGACCGGCACGAGGAGGATGTCGATGCCCGCGTCGGGGGCGGGCAGTCCTGGTCCAGCAAGGACAGCGCGCCGCTCCTGCGGACCTGCGGGCAGCAGGGCGTCGACTGGGAAACAGAGACATCGGCGCAGCTGGACGGCAGCCCGCCAACGGGATTTTCGTCCGTCAGGTGGCCAGCGCGCAGCCACGGTCGCCGGAGCAACAGCACGACCGCGTGTGGAGGCTATGCGGCGGGCGTGGTGCGCTCGCCGAGACGCGCAGCAGCTGTCCGCCATGCCGTGGTCACTGCGGAACGGGCTTGCGCAGTACGGGCCGTGGGGTCGCCGGTAAGCACCAGCGGCGTGCCTACGTGGACGTGCAGCGCGGGTCGGCGTACGGGCGCGGTTACCAGACCGGCGAGCTGTTTGGCGGTGCGGCCCGAGGTGATCCGGCGGGCGCCGGCCTGGCCCACGGGCACGACAGGGGCGCCGGTGCGCTCAGCGAGCCGGGCCAGACCGGTGCGGAAGGTGCCAGGGGCGGCTTCGCCGGCGTCCTTGCGCCGGGGCAGGCGGCCTTCGGCATAGATGAGGAGGTGGCGTCCTTGCTCCACGGCCTTGGCGGCAAGGTCGAGGGCTTTGGCGGCTCGGCTCTCGCCGCGGTGCACGGGTATGTGCCCTTCGCGGGCGAGAGCGTGTCCGAGCGCGGGGATCCGCCACAGGCCTGCGGCCGCCATGACGACCGGCTCGATTTCCAGGCGATGCAAGGCGGCGAGTACAACGGCGGGGTCTGCGAGAGAGGTGTGGTTGGCGGCGATGATGCTGCCGGGTGCGAGTTCGGCGCCAGGGTCGGTGGTCACCGACAGCCGGCCGAACGCAGGCACCAGAAAGTCGGCGAGGTGGCTGAGCACGTGCGATCTCCCGGTCTGGACAATGTCGGTCTCATCGTCGGCCGCCGGTTGTCGCCCCGTCGTGAGTTCTCGTACTCATCCTGCGGATCGGCAGGCGCTGGGAGGACCGGTGGCGCCCGTACGACGCCACGGCGGCCGGCTGACCGCCGCCACCGGCCGACGTAACGCGGCACCGGCGCCGACTGCGAACCCGAGCGGGCCGCACCCGTCGGTCGGCGATCAGTTCCCTCGTACTACCGGAACGGCACTGTGAACTCACATCCGAGGAACTGAGCTGGCTGGACCTTCCAGAGTTGCCACTGGCAGTTCCTGAAGCAACGGTGTGGGCCGACAAGATCTGGGCCATCCGCTTCGCCGAGAGCAGGTTTCGGCTGGCGGACCCTACGGAATCCTCGTGACGTTCAACGAAGCACAGCCTGTCGACGTCCGAACTGCCTGCCTTTCTGATGATGTTCGTGACGCTCTGCTGACGCTGATGACGGATGTGGACACTGCGGTACGGCGGGACGCGTGCCTCACGGTAGGACAGGGCAGAGAGGCAGCAGGCCGGGGCCATTGCGGCGGCACTGGGGGGAGGTGCTGTTCGCGAGATCAGCCGCCAGCAGGCCCATGCACGGATGACCGAGGGCTTCGGGGCCGACGCCGCCGACGCGGTGCTCGACGTCACGGGCGGCGACGTCAACGACCAGATCCGGCCGGCCATCGTCCTGGGCCGTCGCCAGCACATCCTCTGCACCTACAGTTCCGGCATCGTCCCGCAGGTCGTGGCATCCGCATCGCCCCGAGGGCCGCAGTCCTGCTCGATGGCATCGCCGTCACCGCGATCACCGTCTACGCACTACGCACTGTTCATCGGCCGTCCGGTCGACGGCCGTCACCGCTTGCGCGCGAGCCGTGGACCGCGGCATCCGGGCGGGCCGGGCCGAGCCGGACTTCTGAGTGAGAGACGTACGGGGGACACCGACATCACGCACGCGCTTGCTCAGCCGGTCACCAGGGTGGCTACCGCAGGACGAAGCCGGTGCCGAGGTCGTCCCCGGGACTCAGCTCGAAGCGGTGCTCGCCGGTCCGGTATGCCTTCCCCGTGACCTCGGCGACGACGGCGGGGTAGCCGTCGACAGCCAACTCCTCGACGATCCGCGCGTGAAAGCGGGTGCCGACGATCGAGTCGTGGACGAGGATCTGGCCTGGCTTGAGGTGACCGGTCGCTGCGAGCGCGGCGACGCGGGAGCAGGTGCCGGAGCCACATGGGGAACGGTCGACCTGGCCGTCGGCGAAGACGGTGACGTTTCGCTGATGCGGGTTGCCGTTCTCGTCGATGCCGAGGTCGTCATACAGGATGGTGCCGTAGATGCCGCTGAGGCGGTCGTCGACGGGGTGACGGGCGTACTCGCTTTCGTTCAGCGCCCATTTGACCTCGCGCCCGATCGTGATGAGGTCGGAGTAGTGCTCGGGGGTGACAGCCAATCCTACGCCGGCTGCCTCCAGATGTGCGTAGATGGCGCCGCCGTAGGCGACATCGACGACGACGTCCCCGCGGGACGTGGCGACGGCGATGTGTTCGGCGAGCCGGTAGCCGGGGACGTTGACGAAGTCGACGCCGGAGATCTGTTCACCTGTGGTGTGCACGCGCAGGGTGACCCGGCCTGAGGGCACGTCGATGACAACTGTGGTGATGCCGGAGGGGTCACGGGCGACACGACCGGTCTGCACGGCCCAGACGGCGAGCGCGATGGAGCCGTGGCCGCAGGCTGTTGAGAAGCCGTCCTTGTGCCAGAACAGCACGCCGAAGTGAGCGCCCTCGTCGTCGGGTGGGGTGATGAACCCGCCGTACATGTCGGCGTGTCCGCGGGGTTCGAAGCACAGCAGCTTGCGCAGGTTGTCCACGTCGGGGTTGCCGATGGCGAATATGCGGCGTTCGGCGACGGTGGCCCCCTCGATGGCGACCGGCGGTTCGGGCACGATACGGAACGGTTCACCGCCGGTGTGGTAGTCGGTGGTCAGTACCTGGTGGATGGTCATGTGGTCCTCCACAGAGCTGGTGAGGGCAGGGTGTGAGGCGGTCGGAACCGACCGGCGTCGACGAACTCGGCCGGTTCAGGATCGCGTGACGTCAAGGGGCAGGGCGAGCAGGCGAAGAAGACCCCGGTGAACCTGGTGCCGGTGTCAACGCTGTCAGCCGGCGAACCGGGCCGTCCCCGTATCGACCTCGTCCTTTGATCCCGACAGGTTCTCGTGACCGTGGTCGGCGACGACCAGGTTGTCCTGGATCCGGATGCCGACATCGGGCCACTCCTGAGGTGCGGTGGAGCCGTCCGGATGGGACCGGCACCGCTCCCTCGCCGACTCGGAGCTCGTGCTCGGCCTGCCCTGCCGGGACGCTCGTACGACGGACCCGGCAGTCGCCACCGGTGCGCCGACCGGGACCGTCCGCGATATCGACCCGTCGGTGAATCCGCGTACCGAGGAGTCCACGGCCTTGCGGAGTTCGACGATCTCCCGGTCGTCCTTGACGGGGCGGAGAACGCTGAGCGCCTCTTCGAGTTCGGCGTCACGTTCCTCCTCGGTGGTGACGGCGGCCTCCCAGGGCGGCTCGGATACCCTCGCTGCCACTGCTCGGCGGCTCCCGGACGGTATCCCGCATCGCGCGTGCTCGGCGCTCAGGAGTGCCACTGGCACAGATCGGCCACGGTCGTCGGTCGCATCGTCCCGGAGGACGACGTGGTCCGGACGTACGGGACCGCCGCTGAACTCGCGCTCGCCGACCGAGCCTTCGTCTCCAACTGCCCAGCGATCCCTACGCGGCAGGCCACATGCTCGGTGTCGAAAGTGCTCCAGGCTGGCTCGTTTGAGCATGCGGGGGCGAAGCTATCGGTACGTGGGGCCGGCTGATCGAGCGTCCGCTCGACCGCAGTTGCCTCACTTACGCACCGCTTCCCGGGGGAGCGTCAGACCTCTACGGCATGCTTGTCGGCATGAGCGAAGACGCCTTCTGGCAGCTCATCGAGGACTGCAGGCCCCCGGAGCCCGACCCTGACGCAGACCTTCGTGCAGCCGCGGTGACCGAACGCCTTGCCCGGTCCCCGCTGTCGTTGGTCACCGGCTTTGCCGAACAACTGTCATGGAAGCTCTACCAGCTGGACCGCAAGGAGTACGGACAGGACCTGTCCAGCGACGCCGTCCTTTACACGCGCGCCGCGGCCACTCGGCTGGAGAGCAACCACGCACCCGGGCCCATGTCGAGCCGGTCTGCGAAGCATCGGTCCGGCGTGCGGGGGCGAAACGCCGAGGTGTGCGGCCAAGTCGTCCACCGACAAAGGTTTTTCGAGGTGCCTGTCGGCTCGTTCGAGCGAGCCGTCGCTGGCAAACGGCCCGGGATATCGTGGTCTCCGCAGCTTGAGTACCGGCAGCTACCGCGAGACGTACATCGCCTACCCGGCCGAGGCCGTCCCAGGGTCCGTCGGTTGCTTGAGAACTCGTCAGGTCACGGACGTCGCGCCAGAAAGACGAACTCCTTTCCTGGCCGGTCAGGCGCATCACGCACGCCCTCCACCACATATCCGTGCGCGACCAGGTCCCTCTCGATTTCTTCCCGCTCTCGGAACCGCAACGTCGAATCCGATGTCAGCACCTGGCCGTCCGCTGCGAAGACGTAGGTCCAGCGGAAGGTCACCAGAGGCAGACTCACCTCCAGCAGCTGGACCCAGCTCTCCACGGAGCCGACGCCCGGAATCTCCGCCACACGGTATGATTTCTCGCGGGTCCACTCTTCCCAGAGGTGTCTGGCCGGATCGCGCGTCTCGAAGACCAGACGCCCGCCGGCCGACAGCGCTTCGTGGGTTCGCCGCAGTGTTATCTGCCATGCCTGCGGATCGAGGATGGCCTGGGCGACGTTCGCCGTCATCGTCGCGAGGTCGACCTGCAGCGGCGGAAGGGCCATTGCATCACCACAGATCCACCGAACCCGCTCACTGCCCGGTTTGGCCCGGGCGACATCGATCGATGCCCGGGCGGGATCGAAACCGACGACCTCGATCCCGCGGTCGGCCAGGAGGAGCGCGAACACGCCTGTGCCGCAGCCGATGTCCAGGACCTGGCGCGCATTGAACTCTTCCGTCATCCGGAGGTAGGCGTCGAGATCACTGCGGTCGGGGTCGAGCGGGTCGTAGATCGCGGCGAGCCGCGGGTGCCCGAAGGATTCGTCAGCCATGCGACCGAACGTAGGCAGAGCCGCTCCCGGACGGCTACCGATTTTCGCCGCGCACCACACAGCCGGTGAGTTCCTCGGCCTGCGCGGCGGAGGCCGGGGTGTCGAGCGCACTGTACTGCGCGGCGACCTCGACCCTGCCTGCTTCGGCCGCCCCGACATGGGTCTACGGGTCAGTTCGCCGTATCGGCGAACGTACTGGGCTCGTAGTCGTCCGCCGCGCCCCGGCGGACGGTGACGCCCGTGCGGCTGGTGGCGTTGGCCAGGGCGATGAACATGACCAGGTCGGACAGCTGGTTCTCGTCGTAGTGCCGGGTGGCACTCTCCCATGCGTCGTCGGTGACGCCGCCGGCGGCATCGGCGATACGGTTGCCCTGTTCCGCCAGTTCCAGGGCGGCACATCGCGGCCTCAAGCGCGGACCACGCCGATGGAACGGCTGGAGGCGGAGCGAAGGGCGGGGCGGCCGTTGGACCGCGACGGGGAAGACGGTCCGGCCGGTGTCATCCGACTGATCCAGGCAGTGTGTCTGTCGAAGGCACACCCCACGTAACCTCTCTCCCGTGCCAGCCTCCCGCCTGTATCGCGTCGCCGTCCTTGTGCTCGAAGGTGCGAAGCCACTCGACGTCGGAATTCCCACGCAGGTTTTCGCGACTCGCGCGAGCATGCCGTACGAGGTGCGGGTGTGCGGGCCAGTACCCGGTCTCGTGACCGGCGGCGATGGCCTGTCGTACGGCGTCGCCCACGGCCTCGACACACTTGAGTGGGCCGACATCGTCTTCGTCCCCGGCTACCGGTTCCCGGACCGCGACGACCCCCCGCAGGCCGTCCTCGACGCACTGATCGCCGCCCACGCCCGGGGCGCGCGGCTCGCCGCCATCTCGACGGGCGCCTTCGCGCTCGCCGCCACGGGCCTGCTCGACGGCAAGCGCGCCACGACGCACTGGCATTACACACGGGCACTGATGGCACGGCATCCGCTCGTTCAGGTCGACGAGAACGTCCTGTTCATCGACGAGGGCACTGTGCTGACGTCGGCCGGCGCAGCCTCGGGCATCGACCTGTGCCTGCATATCCTGCGCGGCGACCTCGGGGTGGCCGCATCGAACCATGCGGCCCGGCGCCTTGTCGCGGCCCCCTACCGCAGCGGTGGTCAGGCGCAGTACGTGCCACGCATCGTGCCCGAGCCACTTGGGGAGCGGTTCGCCGCCACCCGCGAGTGGGCCCTTCACAGGCTCGGCGAGCCCCTCACCCTAGAGGCGCTCGCCCGGCATGCGGCGGTGTCGCCGCGCACCTTCTCGCGGCGTTTCGTCGAGGACACGGGATACACACCGATGCAGTGGGTCATGCGCGCCCGTGTCGACCTGGCCCGCGAACTGCTTGAGCGTTCGGAGCGGAGCGTCGAGCAGATCGCCACCGACGTCGGTCTTGGCACCGGCGCCAATCTGCGGTTGCACTTCCAGCGGATCCTCGGCACGACACCGAGCGAGTACCGGCGCACCTTTACTCAGGGAGAGTAGCCCGCCATTACCTGGCGAGATCCTTTTGAACCGTGGCGATCAAGCCGCTGTCGTGGACGGACACAGCACGCGAAATTGGTGCCGAACGAAGGGACACCATTCATGACTCGCATCGCCATCAACGGATTCGGCCGCATCGGACGCAACGTGTTCCGCGCACTGCTCGAGCGCGACAGCGACCTCGAGGTCGTCGCCGTCAATGACCTCACGGAGCCCGTCACCCTCGCGCGGCTGCTCTCCTACGACACGACGGCCGGTCGACTCGGTCGCCCGGTGACCGTCGACGGGGACGCCCTCGTCGTGGACGGCCGTCGCGTCATGGTGCTTGCCGCGCGCGAACCGGCGCAGCTGCCGTGGGCCGAGCTCGGCGTGGACATCGTGCTCGAGGCGACCGGCCGCTTCACGTCGGCCGAGGCTGCCCGCGGCCACCTCGACGCCGGTGCGAAGAAGGTGCTCGTCAGCGCTCCGTCGGACGGCGCCGACGTCACACTCGCGTTCGGGGTCAACACGGATGCGTACGACCCGGACGTGCACACCATCGTTTCGAATGCCTCGTGCACGACCAACGCGCTCGCGCCACTGGCCGCGGTGCTCGACGACCTCGCCGGCATCGAGCACGGCTTCATGACGACGGTGCACGCCTACACGCAGGAGCAGAACCTGCAGGACGGTCCGCACCGTGACGCCCGCCGGGCCCGTGCCGCCGCTGTCAACATCGTGCCGACCACGACGGGCGCGGCCAAGGCGATCGGCCTCGTGCTGCCGAACCTCGACGGCAAGCTGTCGGGGGACTCGATACGGGTTCCGGTTCCGGTGGGCTCGATCGTCGAACTCAACACAACCGTCACCCGCGACGTGACGCGCGACGAGGTGCTGGCTGCCTACCGCGTCGCAGCGGAGGGACCGCTCGCCGGCGTACTCGAGTACTCGGACGACCCACTCGTGTCATCGGACATCACGGGCAATCCGGCTTCGTCGATCTTCGACTCGGCCCTTACCCGAGTCGATGGGCGCCATGTCAAGGTGGTCGCCTGGTACGACAACGAGTGGGGATTCTCGAACCGCGTGATCGATACGCTTGAGCTCCTCGCCACCCGCTGACCGCATACCAGGGCGGTACTCCACCTCCGGCGGCCCAGCTGCCCTGCACCTCCTGTGAACGCTCTGGTCGGCCGTCCGGGCCGACCAGAGGGTTCCGCAACTGATTCACAGTACGCAGAGTGCGCACACCCAGCCGTGACGCGCTGCCCGGTCGTCCCGACCCCACGCCGCCGTCATGGATCCGCGTGAGAGGCGTCCGGCAACCCGTTCCCGGTGTCGAGGTTGTGCCTGCATGGCTTGGCTTCCACGCAGGTGGATGGGCCACGCCGGGCTCAGCGAGCGGGCGTGCTGCCACGGTGGCAGCCCCGGCGGTGCCGAGGGCTTCGGTGGTCTTGCGGGTCAAGTCGGTCGGGCTGGGGCCTGGCTCGCCCTTGCGGGCCCGGATGGCCGTTTCGACGGTGACCAGGACGGTGCTGCGGAAGTTGTCGGCCTCCACCGCATCCGCGCTCTTGAGCAGGCCCATCGCCTGCGTCAGGGCCGGCAGCACCCGGTCGGCGATTGCCACCACGGAGTTGCTGTTCAGGTCCGCGCCCCGCCGATTCTCGGCGAGCAGTGCCCGGTCAGACCGGTCGCGGAGGACAGGGCGATGGAAAGCGGCCGGCACCGCTGCCCGCCCGGCCTGTCGAAGGCGGCATCGCTGCCTACAGGGACCCTGCGTCCAGTGATGGAGCGTCATGGCGGGGTCATGCCCGAAGCAGCGGCGACGCGCCGAGGTGCGCCACCGCACACCGGTCTCCCCCCGGTCTGCCGCTAACGGCGTGTGGTGGCATTGAGCCAGTCGTCCACGGCGACGACATCCGCCCACTGCGGGAACAGCTTCTCGGTGAGGAATCGGTGAACCTCGGCGTCGGTGTCCAGGCAGGCGTCGGAGAGGACGGTGAGGCCGAAGTCCAGGTCGTTGGCCTGGCACAGGGTATGCAGCACCACGGCGCTGGTGGCGATGCCGGTGAGGACGAGGCTGTCGATGCCGTGTGCCCTGAGCACCACGTCGAGGTCGCTGCCCGCGAAGGCGCTTGCCCGCCTCTTGGTGACCACCACATCACCCGGCCGGGGAGCGACATCGGGGTGGATTTCCGTGCCCGGTTCGCCCTCGACATGGAGCCCGGCTCGCGCGACGGCGGTGAGCGCCCTGTTGTGCCGGGCGACTTCCGGAAACCCCGGGCGTAATGCGATGACCACGTAGATGACAGGAATGCCTGCCGTCCGTGCACCATCGATCGCCCTGCGCAGGCGCGGCAGGTATCCGGAGCCGTCGTCGGCAATATCCACGACGGCTCGCTGCACGTCCATCACGAGAAGGGCGCTGCTCATACGGTCTCCAGGAACGACGTCAGTTGCGTGCTTGAGCGGGCCGGGTCCGCCACGTCCGGGCAGTACGCGGCCGTCGGCACTGTGGCAGTGTGCCCGCCGCGGACTGGTTTCGCCAGGCGCCTGCAGAGCGAGGTGCAACGGCGCGCGTCCAGCGCACCGTTGATCGCATACGCGGGGGCGGCGATCCCGTGAGCGCGTTTCCAGGTGGCCGTGACCGGCACTGGTCGGCCCGCTTTGCCGGGCGCGTGCTTGCCGAGCGTGCCGAGTGACATATCCCCCGCTCCCAATGCATCGGGCCGGCACCGATGTCGGCCAGGCCGCGGCGCGGGCCGGCGGTGAATTTGCCTCCCTGCTCCGACAGCATCGGAACCCAGTGATCCATCACATGGCGCAGACGCCGGTGGTGGTCGGCGATCCAGTCGTCCGGCGGGACGAGCGGAACCCGCATGGTGACCATGGACCCGGACTCGTCCTCCACAACCACCTCCGGGCAGCCACGCTCGCCGGTGAGCTGGATGAAGATGGACGGGCCGCTGCTCATCTCCATCCAGGCCACGTCTTCACCGGCGTCGAGCCGGTCCAGCGTTCCAGCCTCGAAACGTACAACGCCAGGCCGATACGGCCCGACACGAAGGGCGTCCTGACGACGATCTCGGCGTCGAGTCCGGCGGCTCACCTGGCATTAAGCCCCAGAACACAGACCTTTGCACTGTTCCCCTCGTCACCGGCGAGAGAGATGAGCTCCCTCGGAGGACCGTCGCCCATAGCTGCCCTTTCGTCGGCGAGCAGAGAGATCCTCGCCTGGCTGGAGGGCACTTTCCACCCCATTTTGTCGGCGGTTCCCAAGAGGGAATCGAGCTGCGAATCGATTGCCAATGCGGAAGACAGCGATGACCGTGCGCACGCCGGTTCGGCCTGACACCGCGGAACCCCTGCGCCGGTGTACGCCTCACAAGGCGCTCCACATCACATTGATCCCGTCGTCCTTCACCGGGCACGGCTGGATTGCGCCCTACCCACCCTGATGGCCCGTCCGGACCCTGAGAAGTATGGGGGACACCGAAGGCACACCAGGTCCGGACAGCACCGACAACGCGTTCCAGGCCCTCCTTGAAGGCGCTACCGCTCCACGGCCGCCCGCCCCACCCGACTGTCCGTTCTGCGACCTCCCGCAGGAACGCTATTCCACCCACTACGCAGGCCACTGGGTTCTCCTTGAACCCCGCATCATCGTCCCCGCCCACACCGTGCCCCCGCGCAGGCGCTGGATCATCACTTCGGACGGAGCCGCCATGAATTTGTGGGACGCAGAACCTCTCCCCGGTACCCAGTGCCGGATCGCGCACCGAACGGTCTGCCCCTGCCTCCAGCCCGAAGACCCCTGGCCTTGGACCACCGCGCTCCGACAGGAGAACGAACGGCGGGCACAGCGCCTGTTCAACTTTCCTGAGGGCTGGGGCCTCCCCGGCACCGGCTGACCAAAGGGTCAGCCGGTGCTGTGTGGCGCAGCCGGGTTTGTGCACCTTTGGTGATGCCTCCATCACTCCTACCGCCTGTACCCCCGGATCAGCGCTCTGGTCCGCGGGACAGCCGTGTCGTCACCAGGACTACGAGCCCGGTCCTGCATCCTGTGCCCATGACCGACACCTTTGACCACACGCCGCACGTATGGAACGCGGCACAGCTCCGCGAAGCCATCAAAGACCTGCCCGACGACACGCCCATCCACATCGGTGTCGCCGAAGACCCCGGCGACTTCGACGGGTATCGGGAATCCGTCCTCGTTGACGCCCACCACGTCGAGAACTGGTGGCCGGCCACCTCGACCAGTCCGGAGCGCACGGAGACCGAAAAGGCGTTGACCCTGTTCGCGGACTGGACGGCCGGCGAGTACAACGTACTCGACTGATTCCCGCCGCAGGTCTCAGTCGTGCTGTGGATGCCCGGCAAGGCGTGAGGGTCCGGCCCGCCTCACACGTCCGACAGCTATGCGCCACTGCCAGGCCCGCGATGGTGTCGAGATCCAAGGACTGGGGAGTAGCGGCCCGGTCATGTTCACCCACAGCCGGTCGCTGAACGCTGATGCCGGGCAGGGCCAACTCGAGGCAGTCGTGGACGCCGTGGTCCGGCGCGCGCCGTGTTCACTTCGCTGACCGAGCCATCGCCGCGACCGTCAGCCCGTACGTAGGCCCGACGTTCGAGGAGACCGTCGCTGCCGCCCCCTCCGTGGACGGGCGGCGGCCTGGCGGACTCTCGCCACAGGAGCTCCACGTGCTGGCCGAACTGACCGTCGGCCGAGCCGGCCAAGAGATCGTCGAGCGACTGCACATCATGCCACGCACCGTGAGGGACCCGCATCGAGCACATCCCTGCCATGCGCAACCTCCCCGACCGCGCGGCCGCCGCCCGAGCCGCCGCCTGGGGAATCGACCCCTCCCGCTGACGCGAGCCCGGCAGCGCAGAACGCTTGAACCGCAGTCGTGTCCCTGCGAGTCACCCTGTTTCGTTTCATCAAGCAGCAGGGAGCGATCGCTGGCCCGGGGGGAAGCGCGGTGCCGGACGGCCGTTTCGGCGCGTCGGCCGCGGGCTGGGCCGGAGAATCCTGCTGCGCCACCTGCACGACACAGTGTCGTGCAGGTGGGCCATGGTGAAGCCGTGTTCCTCCGGCTGGCGAGCCAGGCGTGCCACCACCCACGTGGCCCGGTGGGCCATGCCCTCACCGAAGTCTGCGGCCGGGCGTCGCGCCCGCCACATCGTGCGCACCGGGCTCTGCTGCACCCCGGCCGTCTGCTCCCGTCAGCTGCCGGATGTCATCCGCCGGCGCCCCTGTGTAGACGCTCACGCAATTCCCCAGGCGTCGCCGTGTCCCGACAGGGAGGGCTTGTGTCAGTCCCACCACAGCACGAGAAGAAGATGTCGTCGGGATGCATGACGGTAGAACTCGCGGAGGGCACTGAACTGCTCCAGCAGGTAGTTCACGGGGATGCTGACGCGGATCAGGTCCGGCCGCAGGGGTTCGCTCGACGGTTCACCGAAATCGGTGACCGGGCCGGTGCCCGCGGTTTCGGCGAGCCAGGCCGCCTGGAGTGTCTCGGCGGTCAGTACGGCACGCAAGGGTGGGGCGAACAGTGCCGCGATCTCAGCGATTCTCAACGGCTCACCTGAGACAAGGACGAGGTAGTGCGCTGTTCCAATCCGAATGGCGCAGGGTTGGAACACTGCCTCGTCACCAGCCAACTGGATCGCGTGGCCGCCTGCAGTGCGCCCGAGGGCGCACGGGGCGACGCGGTGTCAGAGGCCCGTGCTTGACTGCCCGGTCATGGATGAACAGGAACTGCTCGCTGCCGTTCGCACACTGGTGACTCACAACCGCCAGAAGTTGGTGTGCAGCCGGGCCGGTCATGGTGAGGACCATGCCTGCCTGCCGGCGGACGAGGACATCGACCTGAGTGTGCTGATCAAGCAACTGAGAGCACAGTACGGGCAGTTGCGTAACCTGGCCATGGACGGGTACGTCGATCCGACGGTGACCGGACGCACTGGAGCGCCACTCCTCGTCCCTTTCGGGGACCAGGTCGTCGAGATGTGTGCGTGGAAGTACGCCGACTGGTGGGTCGGCTGCGGTGGGGTCCGGGACGACGGGGTGGTGAAGCCGGTGGTGCTGGTGGCCGGGCAGGCCGTACACCAGCACCCGGACGCGGAGGCGGTCCCTCGGCAGCCGGACGCGCAGGTCGGAACATCGCGGCAGCAACCGCTGGCGAAAGCCGCACCGAAGGAGCAGTCGGATGGGTTGACGCAGCAGACGTCCTGGGTGGACCAGGTCGTCGCAGCCACCGGATGGACACGGGAGCGGGGCGACGAGGCTGTCGACTGGGCGACGGTCGAGTCCCGGCTCGGGACAGCGTTGCCCGGAGATTACAAGGAACTGGTCGAGCGGTTCGGTTACGGTGACTTCGACGACTACCTCGGCCTCCTGATTCCCAACGGCCCGCCCGGCAGCCTCGACCTCATCGAGTTCAACGAGTTCTGGGCCCGGGCGGCCGCGGACGACGGTGGCGGGCCATGGGAGCCGTACCGCCTGTACCCGGCCCCGGGAGGCCTGTTGCAGTGGGATGTCGAACGGGGGCGGGGCAGGAGCCGGCTGTACACGGGCGCGCGTTCCGTACCCCTGCCCACGGCTCGGGCTTGGAGGATGCCTGTAGGCGCCGGGACCGAAGGGCGGCACGGCGCACTGGAATGCTCAGGAAGGACGCGCCGCCCCCGTCCGGGCCCGTCGGCTTCGGACGGCTCCCGGACGCGTGGTGCACACTGTTATGCAGACAGGATCCCCAACAGGGCCGCGCTGAACTCCTCGGGGCGTTCCAGGTGTACGGAATGCCCTGCCCCGGGCACGGCGACCTCTCGCACCGAGCCGCCGGCCGTCGCGTACTGGTCCAGGACATGACGGGTCTGTGCCACCATCGGCTGGGCAGGGGTCCCGTCCCAGCCCGGCATAACGCCGATCGCACCCAGGTGTGCCAGGTCGAACATCGAGGTGTCGGAGACGATGACGTCGTCCTCGCCGCGTACCCACAGCACCGGCGGTTTGGGATCGATCATGTGCAGGTCGCAGATGCGGAGGTGCGTCGGCGCAAGGCAGTTGAGCACCCCGCGGGTGCCCGGCGCGATCCCCGGCCAGGCGGAGGACGACGAGCTGTCGCCCGGGTAGTGATCGTCACCGGTCCGTGTGGTGAGCATGGACTCGACGTACTCGTCCTCGTGCTCGGGGCGCATCGGCGGCTTGACGTAGCAGGTGGCCAGGACGGTGCGGGGCGAGAGCGGCGATTCCTCGCCGCGGTCACCCTTGGCGAGCAACCGGACGAACTCGGGGTTGGCCGTGCCGCCGCCCGAGCCGGCTCCGTCGGGGGAGTTGAGGGTGCCGTCCGGCCCGTGCGTACCGCCGAAGCCGTACGGGGAGACGGGGCTGACCAGCGTCAGTGAACGCACCGCGGCCGGGTGGTCCCGCAGATACTGCATGACCACCCCTCCACCCATGGACCAGCCCACCAGGTGTGCCCGGTCGACTTCTAGGGCGGCGAGCAGCGCGGCGAGATCGTCGGTGTAGTCGAGCAGTCCGCGTGTCGCGTCGACCGGCAGGGGGTCTGTGCCGCCGAAGCCGCGCAGGTCCACGGCGATGGGGCGGTAGCGCTGCGGAAGGGTGAGCAGGGCGGTGCGCCAGAAGACGGAGGAGGAGACGTTGCCATGGACGAAGACGACCGGCTCGCCCTCGTCCCGGATGTCGAGGATCTGGACGGTCAGCCGGCCGGTGGAGACACGGCGGGTGCGGAGTGAGGCCATTTCGGGTCCTTCAGAGAGCCGGTTGGCGACTTGGGAGGTGGCCGTGCTGTGCCAGCCCGGTTCAAGGTGGTTGGCGGTCGTGATGGTCGCCTCGGCCGTCCGAGGGGTAGCCCTCGGCGCGAAATCCGCTGGTTGTGTCGAGATAGTGGTCGACACGCTCCCAGCCGTTGGCGACGGTGCCGACTCCGTGGCTCGCCTCAAGGGTGAGATACGCGGGTGGCTCGGCGGTCACGGCGTTTCCGCCGGCGGCCGGCAGCCCTGCCACCCCTGCCGGGACCAGGGCGGGCAGCAGCCGCCACCGACGCCCAGTGCCCCGTCCGTTTCGCATCTCCCTGCCTCCCCGGCCACGATGCCGATGCGACGCACACGCTAGGGAAGGGGCGGTCGGGGGCGGGATGTGCGTGGGCCACACAAGGGGAGTGATCCGTATGGGGTCAGGTGTCGGACGAGGGCGATACCCGGCAATGGAGCCACGGGGCTGGGTTCGCCGGTGCGTCGGGTGCCGGTCTTCATGCCGACTCGGACGTGGCGATCGCCCGGCCGGGTTCGCCGGTGTCGCGCACGGCATCCGTACGAGCGAGCTGGGGCGGTGTCCGGCGGAAGGCGGTCATTGGCGGCGGGTACTTCCCCACGCGGGTCAGGCGAGGGCGAGGAAGAGCTTCTCCAGCTGCTCCTGCGGCATGGGCCGGGCATGGGGGTCTTCGTTGGGGGTCTTCGGCGAGGGACTGCCACATCCCGCTGGCCACGATCTTGAATCCGACCCGGTCCAGTGCCCGGAGACAGCGGCCCGCCGAGTATGGCGAGGGCCGGGACGGCGAGAAACCCGCCGCCCCGAGCACGCCGCAGCTGAGGCCGATGAGGAGGAAGGAAGCGACGACCAGGGCGGTTACCGGGGGCTCCGCAGGTCTGCGATCACCCTGCGGATGTCGGGGCGCGGCCCGCGGTTGTACGGCAGCTTGGAGAGCAGGACGCCCATGGCACAGGAATTGCTGACGGCCGCGTACGTCAGGCCGGCGCCGATCGCCGTGCCGATCAGGTGTACGCCGGGCACGAACACGCCGACGAGGCCGGTGGTCAGGACGATCGAGCCGGCCACGAGCCGGACCTGGCGCTCCATGTCCCACCGTTCGGGCCCCCGGTTCACGGGTGCGCCGGCCGTCTCCCAGGCGACGATGCCGCCCTCCAGGACGCGGAGGTTCGGCAGGCCGGCGTCGGCCAGGGCCTTCTCGGCCTGGGCGGCACGGGCCCCGGAGCGGCAGACGAGCACGACGTCCTCGTCGAGGTGGGCCACGAGCTCGGCCCGGTGCTCGCGCAGGATGCTCATGGGCACGTTGTACGAGCCCGGGATGTGCGCCGTACGGAACTCACCGGGCGTACGTACGTCGAGCAGGCGTGGGGCCCGTCCTTCCTGGACGAGCCGGTGCAGCGCGGTGGGGGTGAGGGCGGGGGCGGGGGTTGTGTTCACAGGGGGTTCCGTTTCAGGTCGCTCGAATATACCCATGGGGGTATATGTTGGGGTGTGAGGGGCCCGGCGGGCTGCGGGGCCCCTCACAGTGGGGATGCTGCTCAGGCAGTGACGGGCTCGGAGGCTGTAAGAGCCCAGGCGGCGTATCCGCCGAGGAGGTCGGAGACGTCCCGGAACCCTCGGCGGCGCAGCAGGCTGGCCGCGATGGAGGAGCGGTGGCCGCCGGCGCAGTGCAGGACGAGGGGCCGGTCGGCGGGCAGCTCGTCGCTGCGGGCGGGCAGTTCGCTCAAGGGGATGTGCAGGGCGGAGCCGATGAGGCCATTCGCCTCGCGTTCGCCGCAGGTGCGGACATCCACGACGACGGGAGGGTTGTCCCCGGAGAGGGCGGTGCGCAGGTGTGCAGCGGTCACACGGCTCGCCGGGGTGACCTCGTCCGCCAGCGTCTCCAGGCCGTCCTCGGGGTTTCGCAGGTATCCGACGGCGCGGTCGAAGCCGATCCGGGCCAGGCGGGTGACGACCTCCTCCTCCCGGTTCTGCGGTGCCATGACGACCAACTCGTCGGCCGGGTCGAGCACGGTGCCGGCCTGCTCGGCGAACCGCCCGTCGGCGGGCACGTTCACCGCGCCGCGCAGGTGTCCGACCGCGAACTCCTGCGGGTCGCGTGCGTCCACGACGACCGCCCCGGCGGCACGCAGCCCGGTGAACTCGGCGAGCGTCAGCGGTCGGGGGGCCGTTGCCGCCCCGTACCGGGCGCGGTCCTTGCGGTTCAGCTCGGCGTCGTAGGCGAAGTAGCCGGGCGCGGCGGACTGGCCGGCGGTGACGAGCGCGACGAACTCCTCCCGACCCATCGGCACGCACGCGTAGTTGGTGGTGCGCTGCTCACCGATGGTCGACTGCTTCTCGGTCGAGAGGTTCTTGCCGCAGGCGGAGCCGGCGCCGTGCGCGGGGAAGACGCGGACCTCGTCGGCAAGGCCCATCAGCTTGTTCTGGACGCTGTCGTGCAGCATCGCGCCGAGCTCCTCGGCGGTGACGCCGATCGAGGCGAGCAGGTCGGGGCGGCCGACATCGCCGATGAACAGCGCGTCGCCGGTGAGGACGCCGTACGGCACGGTGTCGTCGGCGTTTTCGTACACGAGGACGCTGATGGACTCGGGAGTGTGCCCCGGCGTCTCCATGATCTCCATGGTGACGTCGCCGAGGGAGATCCGCTCACCCTCGGCGAGCTCACGGATGGGGTACTCGGTCTCGGCCCGGCGGCCGTAGCCGATCCAGGCGCCGGTCGCGTCCGCCATCTCCAGGTGGCCGGCGATGAAGTCAGCGTGGAAGTGCGTGTTGATCACGCCGACCACCGTGAAACCGCGCGCGGCGGCGTCGGCCAGGTACTCGGAGACGTCCCGGCGCGGGTCGACGACCACCGCCTGGCCCGTGCGCTCGTCGGCGATCATGTACGACGCGTGGGAGAGGCAGTCGAGGTAGTACTGGGTGAAGAACACGGCAATCCTTTCATGAAGAACGCGCACCCGACGTTGGGTGCGGGGTGCGGGGTGCGGGGTGCGGGGTGCTGGGGGGATGGAGCCTTTGCATACTCGTCGCATTCGCGGAGTCGATGACGGCCGTGCCATGGGCGAGCTCGGCCGCGAAGATGTCCGGACCTGCTTCACGCATCGAGGTATCCCTTGCTTCAATACCCCCCCAGGTATCTATGCACTCGACCGTAAGCCGGTACCCCAGGGAAGTCAAATACCCCCCTAGGTATTCAGGATCACAGTGGGTTGCGTGCCGAGGTGCTCGAGGATCAATACCCAAGGGGGTATTCTGAACTGCGCGTACGTGCCTCCGGCTGGATGGGGGCCATCGAGAATGGCGCGCTGGCTCGGCGAGTGACGCCTCGCCCTACGCGCACGGCGGGTTTGCCCGTACACGCGCATCGGCGTAGCCCGGGTCCGGCGGTGCGCCTTCCGCCACTCCGCACGTGCCCGGAGGAGATCAGCTTGTGAACGCCACGCCTGCACTCACTGCGCCGTCCGACGCCTCCGGGCGTCCGGTCCGCCTCGGCCTGCGGGAGAACTGGCTTCAGTTCTCCCTGCTCGTAGCCGTCAACATCGCCGTAGGCGGGCTGGTGGGCCTGGAACGAACCACCGTGCCGCTCATCGGTACCGACATCTTCGGTCTGACCAGCGACCTGGCCGTGTTCTCCTTCATCATCGCCTTCGGCCTCACCAAGGCGCTGACGAACCTGGCCGCCGGCGCCTTGACGGCACGCTTCCGCCGGAAGCAACTCCTCATCGCCGGCTGGCTGATCGGCGTCCCCGTACCCTTCGTCCTCGCCTGGGCGCCGTCCTGGGGATGGATCGTCGCCGCGAACGTCCTGCTCGGCCTCAATCAGGGCCTGACCTGGTCGATGACCGTCAACATGAAGATCGACCTCGTCGGCCCGAACCGCAGGGGTCTGGCCACTGGTCTGAACGAGGCCGCAGGCTACACCGCTGTTGGCGCTGCCGCCCTGCTCACCGGCTACCTTGCCACCTCCTACGGCCTGCGCCCCATTCCGGAACTCATCGGCGTCGTCTTCGTCGTCGCCGGTCTCGCTCTGGCCCTCCTGGTACGGGACACCGCCGCGCATGTCGCACTCGAACTCGCCCGACACACGGAGCCCCTGCCCACCGGAGAGAACGTCGGGCTGGCATCCGCGTTCGCGCGGACCTCCTGGCGCGACCGTTCCTTGCGCGGCGCCAGTCAAGCCGGACTGGTCAACAACCTCAACGATGGCCTCACGTGGGGCGTCTTCCCCCTGCTGTTCACCGATTACGGCCTCGGGATCGCCGCCGTCGGCCTCATCAAGGGTCTTTACCCGATCCTGTGGGGCGTCGGCCAGATCCTCACCGGCCATCTCGCAGACCGCACAGGCCGTAAACCCCTGATCGTCACGGGCATGCTCGTCCAGGCCGTCGGCTTCGTCCCGGCCCTCACCCTGCTCGACCGGCCCCTGCTCGCCGGGATCCTGTCAGCCGTCGCGCTCGGCCTGGGCACCGCCATGGTCTACCCGGCCCTCATCGCCTCCGTCTCCGACCACGCCCACCCCGCTTGGCGCACCAACGCCCTGGGCACCTACCGCTTCTGGCGCGACATCGGCTACGCCGCCGGAGCCCTCGTCGCCGGCATCCTCGCCGACACCCTCGGCCTCCACGCCACCGTCATCGCCGCCGCCGTCCTCACGGCCGCCTCTGGCCTCCTCGCCGCCCGCTGGATCACCGACCACGCGAAGACCTGACAGCCGCCCTCTACGACGTCCGACAGAGTCCATCCCATACGCGCCGACACCGGCCAGGATGCTGGCCCGCCCTCTTTATCGGTCACCGACTCGTGGACGTCGCGGTCGCCGAGCGAGGTCGCCGCCGACCGCACGTGCACCGAGATCGACGGGAATGGGTGCTGCCGACGACCGCGATGTCCCTCGGCCCGTCCCCGGCCGCCGAGGGGTGCTCACCTGCTGGATCCGACTGTTGGTCGCCGCGACCGTCACCTACGTCGTCATCGAGGTGATCGTCGCCATCACCGCAGGCACCTTCGCCTGCTCCGCCGCGCTGATCGGGTTCGGCCTTGATTCCGCCATCGAGGTCTCCTCCGCAGTCGCAGTCGTGAGGTAGCGCGTCCGGCCCCGGCTTCTCGGTCTGCCTGCAGTTCTGGGGCACAGGCGGAGGCCATAGCGGCGCCGGTCTGGCATGTGCATGGTCTCATGTGGAGGAGGGTGCGCTTTCGTAGGAGATGGAACCCGGCGCGGCCGCACATCTGGCGCTTGAGCATCTTGATCCGGTTGGCTTGTCCCGGGCTTTTCGCCAACCGTCCGGTCACAGGTGGCAAGTCCACCGGCTGTATCGCCTGGTCAGCGCCCCGGCATCTGCTCGACGAACGGCTCCGGTCTGCGCGCAGCATCCACACAGATGAGCCTGCGGACCACAAGCACCGAACAACCCGTCGACCCGCTCTCGGCATATCGTTGGGGAACCGCAGGCAGGAACTGCGTATCCGGCCTGAAAGGCTTCCACGCTTCGGACACGCTGCCTCGCTTGCCGTACTGAGCACCTCGACGTGTATTGCCTTGTCGCTCACGTTCACCGACAGTACGGCCACGCCCGCGGACGACGGGAACAACAGCCCTCCAGCCGCGGTGATGTCCCTTCCGCGACGCTGAACTGTCGGCCGAACCAAGACCGGGCTGGTCATATTCAGCAGATTTGCCGGAGAGCGCCGGGGTGAGGATCTGGACTTGCGACAGGTCATACGAAATCGTATAGTTCGAAATCATGAAGTCCGAATCCGTGTCATCCGAATGGTCTGCCCTGTTGGCGCTCCAGCGCGCTACCCACGCCACCTTGCAGGTGCTCGCCGCAGAGCTCGTCGACCTGGACCTGACCGCCTCCGAGATCAATGCTCTGGCCAACCTTGCCGACGGCCGCGGGCGAACCGTGTCCGAACTGGGCGCGGCCGTGGGAACTCGTCCCACGACGCTGACCAGCGTGCTGGACCGTCTGGAACGACGCGGACACATCACCCGAGGCAGTCGCGCAGGAGACCGCCGGGCAGTTCTCATCGAGCTCACTTCCTCCGGACGCGTGGCCGCCGCCACGATCCGACATACCGTCACCGAGTTGGAGCACCGCGCGCTCGGCGACCTGCCCGCCGACGCTGTCGCCACCCTTCGTACCGCTCTGCAAGCCCTGACGGAGGTGTCCTCATGACCCTGCGCCAGTCGGGAGCGCAGGCCGACGATGCGCCCGTCTTCGAAGCGTTGATGGCCGAAGTGATGGCGAGCGCCGAGCGGTTCGGCCACCGGGAACATGTGCACCTGACATGGCTGGCAGTGCAACGGTGTGGTGTGCCTGAAGCGGTCGGCCTGGTCAGCGATGGCATCCAGCGCACCGCCCGCTATGCGGGCGCGCCCCAGAAATATCATGCGACCGTCAGCCGTGCCTGGGTGGAGCTGGTCGGGCACCACGCGGCCGAACTCGGTGAGGGCGATTTCACCGCGTTCACCGACCGCTACCCCTCGCTGCTCGACAAGCGTCTGCTGACCCGCTACTACCGCCCGGCGACGCTGGCCGGCCCGCAGGCGAAGAGCGGCTGGGTCGAGCCTGACCTTGCCCCGTTCCCCTGGTAGGACGCGACCGGCAGAATCCGACGCGACACCTGCCGGAACTTCCTGCCCAGGGCCTACAGCTGAACAGAACAACCACGGCTCCCGCCCCCTGCGCGGAGAAACGGGAGCCTTCCCGCGCAGTCATAGCGGGCTTCCCGGCCAGCGCGGACGCTGTTCGGAGCAGGAGGGGCGGCTGCACGAGACGCGCACCGCCGCGCTGCTGCGACCGACAGCGTTTCGCGTGTGTGGTAGGCCGCTACGAGCCTGTCTGCGTTTCGCGTCGGGCTGTTCGTCCAGCCCGCCGTTCGACCCGACGCGGCTACCGGGGCACGGTGTGGGCAGGCGGTGGGTGCGTGACCGGCACTTGGACGAAGACTCGGCCGTCACGTTGACCGTATCGGCCATACGCCACCTACTCGCGACCGTCTTGAGCCCACCTGCCGTGACCGCGGCCAGACTTCTGCACTGGTCCACCTGTGCCGGCGTCACCAGGCAACAGCCCGCAGCCACTACCGATGGCAGCCCAGGGACGAACCTGTCGGATGGATCACGAATCCGCACTGGTGCGCCATTTCGCGACACTCCCGCTGACTGGTCATGCACTTGCCTCGGTGGCGTACTGGGCGGCCTGGGTCTCGTAGAGAGCGCGGTAGTGGCCGTGCTGGATGGTGATGAGGCTTGCGTGGCTGCCGCGTTCGATGAGGCGGCCGTGGCCGAGTACGTGAATGAGGTCGGCGGTGACGGTGGCGGCGAGGCGGTGGGTGATGAGGAGCACGGTGGTGCCCTGGTCGGCGAGGGAGCGCAGGGCCCGGAATGCCTCGATTTCGGTTTTGGGATCGAGGGCCGAGGTGGGTTCGTCGACGATGAGCAGGGGGCGTCGCGGTAGCGGGCACGGGCGCTGCCCAGGAAAGGTTGCATGGGAACGTTGCTTGGGGAGCGTGGGAATGCGTAGCAGGGTAAATTCGGTGCATGAGCACAAGGGATTATCGGGCACGCGGATTTCTCGGCTTTCTGATTGTATTCGTGAGCGCTCTCCGATGTTTCGCCCGCAGTTCCCCTTCCGGCCTCGACCGGAAGGAGAACCATTCACCATGTCGGGTGGATGCTGTCGATGTCGGCAGTTGAAGATCGCGCAGCAGTCTCCGGTGCACTTCTGGCTGGACGTTCACCATGTGGCGGGGAAGTCGGTGAACGATTCTTCGGCCGATTCCACGACGTCATGGACGTCGAGATCGAAAGCCTCCGCCGGGCTTTCCTGAACGGGTATGAATATCTCCGAGATGGAAGCGGGAGTGAAACGAGGTCCGATGACCTGTCGGCCTGCCGAAGGTTTTCTCAGCGTGACCGGGCCGGCAACAAGGAGCAACCGGATTTGCTGAGCGTTTTTGCGCCTGCCCCGTCGAGGGGCCAGGCCGGTTCACATTCCCTGATTTCCATACCAGAATTCACTCTTGTGTCCTACGCTGTTCGGCCTGACCAACCTCGCCCGCTTCAATTTTCACACCACCTGTTCGTCCTCGGAGTCGAGCCGCTCAGGGTTCCGTCCTGAATCAGCTCCTGATAATCGAAGAAGTCATCACGCAAGCCGATCGAAAGCGTACGCAAAATCACGCGATGCTATTGTTGACGTTTCGGTAAAAACGCTACGCTGTGCGAGAGCGAAAGAGAATCATCCATGCCGTTAGGACTGTGTCCGACATGGTCGGTTGGTCGTTGAGGTAGGAGATGTCCTGCTCATGACTGTTGGTGTGTACGCCAAGTAATGAGCAGATTCTCACGAGGCTCCGACGTGGCAGCTGTGGCGGCCTGAGGAATTGCCGGAGCGGCGTGTTCATTCAGGCCGCCAGCGCGTCATTCAGGGCCACTACGCCTTGCCGGACGGCATCTGGTGTGTGGAGCTGAGCGAGGTCGTGGTGTCCTTTAGCGGATGCCGGCCGTGGGGAGAGGATGCCGGCGGCACGGCCGGACTCGCGCACCCTGCCCCGTTCGTCCATCCGCGGGACCCTTTAACATTATGTGGTGCTTTGCCGTCGGACGCCGGTGCCTGCCCGGCCGTGTCCGCCGTCCAACGCCCACTGCTTCCGTCGCACAGCGATGGAGTGGGGTATCGAGCAGTCGAGGAGAGGAACGTTTATGCGTGCTCGGAGCATCGGCGCGGCCGCCGCAACAGCATTGGCGCTGGTGGCAGCCCGAGATCTCGTCCAGAAGAAGCACGCACTGCTCAGAAATTTCCCTGTGATAGGGCATGCCCGGTACCTGTTGGAGACGATCGGGCCGGAACTGCGCCAGTACGTCGTGACGTCCAACGAGGAAGAGCGCCCGTTCAGCCGTGACCAGCGCACCTGGATCTACGCGTCGGCGAAGGAGGAGAACAACTACTTCGGGTTCGGAACGGACGTGGACGTCGAGCACGTGCAGGGGCACGCGTACGTGAAGCAGCGGACATTCGCCGGCGCGCTGCCCGGTCTGCACGACCCGCAGGCCCCGCTGCCCTCGGCCAAGGTGCTGGGCGGCCCGCGCGGGCGCGCCAAGGCGTTCCGCCCGGCGAGCGTCGTGAACGTCTCGGCGATGAGTTTCGGATCGCTGTCCGGCGCGGCCGTCACGGCGCTCAACAAGGGCGCGGCGCTGGCCGGCGCGATGCAGAACACGGGCGAGGGCGGCCTCTCGCAGTACCACCGAAACGGCGGGGACCTCGTCCTCCAGATCGGGACATCGTATTTCGGCTGCCGCAACGAGGACGGCACCTTCAACCTCGACAAGCTCAAGGACGTGGTCGCAGGAGCCCCGGTCAAGGCGATAGAGATCAAGCTCTCCCAGGGCGCCAAGCCGGGGCTCGGCGGGATGCTGCCGGGTGCGAAGGTGACCCCCGAGATCGCCGGGATCCGCGGCATCCCGGTCGGCGAGGACTGCGCTTCCCCCTCTCGGCACTCCGCTTTCCATGACGTCGACTCGCTGCTCGACTTCGTGGAGCTGCTCGCTGCCGAGACCGGTCTGCCGGTCGGGATCAAGAGCGCTGTGGGGGAGATGAGCTTCTGGCAGGAGCTGGCCACGCTGATGGCGCCTGGTGATCGCGGGGTCGACTTCGTGACCATCGACGGAGGCGAGGGCGGCACCGGGGCGGCCCCCCTGATTTTCACCGACTCGGTGTCGCTGCCGTTCCGGATGGGCTTCTCCCGCGTCTACAGCACGTTCGCCGAGCGGGGTCTGACCGACGACCTCACCTTCATCGGCTCCGGCAAGCTCGGCCTGCCCGAGAACGCCGCGGTCGCCTTCGCTCTGGGTGTCGACATGGTCAACGTCGCCCGCGAGGCGATGCTGTCCATCGGCTGCATCCAGGCGCAGAAATGCCACACCGACAAGTGCCCCACCGGCATCGCCACCCAGGACCCGTGGCTGGTGCGCGGCATCGATGCGCCCTCGAAGGCCACCCGGGCCGCTGTCTACCTGCGCACCCTGCGCAAGGAGCTGCTGAAGGTCTCGGGAGCTGTCGGCGTCGCCCACCCGGCACTCATCACCACCACCGACATCGAGATCATGAACGGCGACTACGACGCCCGCACCCTGGCGAGCGTCTACGGCTACAAGGACGGCTGGGGCGAACTCGGCCCGGAGCTCGCCCAGGAGATCACCGCACTGCTCACCACCGAACCGACCCCTCTCCGGAAGCCTGCCGGCTGACGCGTGACGAGTTGCCGGTGCCCGATCTGTGAGGTCGGTCGGTACGGGGCGGTCGGCCGGGCCGACCGCGAACCACGGTCCGTTGACCCGGGCAGGTGGGACGGGCATGGCGAAAGCCCGTGGCGTCCCGCCATGACGTGCTCGCGGGCGTCTCGCACATCCCGCTCTCGCGGTCCTCGGTTCGGTGGGGATCTGCGCGGTGAAGCGGATGACCGTGAGGTCGACGCCTGCGGCCGCACCGGCGTCGACCTGCACGTGTCAGGACCGCAAGGTACCCAGGAAGCAGATTCCCCGGTTCGAACAGAGCGAACGACTCGTCGCACGGCGCCTCTTCCTGGTACCGGTCGGGCAGGCCGGTGACCGGGATGACGATGCGCTTCGCGACGTCCAGGAGCAGCACCGGCATCCGCGGCTCGGCGGCGACGAACCCGGCGGCGGTGTCGATGCCCCCGGCCTCCACTGCCCGGAGGTAGTTGAAGGCACCTGTCACCGCGTCTGGGGCCATCGCGGCGAGCGGCGAAGCGACGGCGGTCCCGGGCATGTCGACCCCTCACGCACGGGCCGCCTCGCTGATCGCGGCGGCCTCACGAGCGATGCGCGGGGCACGGACCTGGGGACAGAGGCCGCGCACCGATGGTGAACGGCTTCCTCCACGCGCCACGTTGCTCCTGGACCAGGTTCGCCATGTGCGGCATACCGTCCACAGTGGCAGAGGGGAAACTCGGTCCCGGCACGCTGCGCGACGATCCCGCGAACGTGGCCCCGGCCCGCTGGGTCGCCGTCTTCAAGCCGGTCCCCGGCGACTGGGGCCTGCGCATCCGGGAACTGCTGATGGCGGTGCTGAACCCTCAGAGTCTCGCGTTGCTGGACATCGGAGTCGATCTGGGACGCGAAGCGATGGACCTGCGCACCATGCCCAAGTTCCTCTCTGGATTCCGCACCCTGATCGCATGGATCATCCAGGTGGGACTGGGACCGCGGCGGCTGGACGTCCGCAGAAGGCGGTGGCCGAGCGGCTGCCGCGCTCGGCCACGGACGCACGGCCTTCGGCCGCGAGAAGGTCTTCCGCTGGGAAGCTTGAGCACCGGATTGCGGGGGAGATCCTTGCCGGAGGGCGGGGCGTGCCGTCCGGGCCAGGGGGAAGTGGGGTCCGGCCGCGTGAGGCGGAGGGGTGCTCAGCTGAGGCCGCAATCAAATGTACGTACAATTTTCTGCGAGATTTGCGTATGCGGCTTGCTTGTCGGGGTCGGGCCGCCTAACGTGAATGTACGTACATTTGATGGAGGGTTCCCTTGGTGACCAAGCAGCACCACCGGACCGTGATCATCGGCGGCGGGACCGCAGGTATCTCGGTCGCGGCTCGGCTCCGCCGCGCCGGTGAAAGAGACGTCGCAGTGCTCGACCCGAGCCTTCACCACTACTACCAACCGTTGTGGACGCTGGTAGGCGGCGGACGAGCGCCGCTGAAGGAGAGTGTCCGCCCGCAGGAGACCGTGATGCCGAAGGGCGTGCGGTGGATCCGCCGCGCCGCGGTCTCCATCGACCCCGAAGCCCAGGAAGTGACGCTGGATGACAGCGGCACCGTCTCCTATGACCATCTGGTGGTCTGCCCCGGTATCCAACTGGACTGGGATCGGGTGCCGGGCC
Source organism: Streptomyces sp. NPDC001880 (assembly GCF_053594575.1). Lineage (NCBI taxonomy): Bacteria > Bacillati > Actinomycetota > Actinomycetes > Kitasatosporales > Streptomycetaceae > Streptomyces > Streptomyces sp. NPDC001880. Next base: position 18,596 of record NZ_JBSFET010000045.1, on the reverse strand, counting down.
TGGAGGCCGGGCTCGGCGAGGACGGCCTGTCGAGCAATTACCTGCCGCGCACTGCTCCCGCGACCTGGCGCTTCATCCGCGGGACCCGCTCGGGCAGCGCGGTGTTCAGCATGCCGACGGGAGCCATCAAGTGCGGCGGTGCCCCGCAGAAGATTGCATACCTCGCCGCCGACTACTGGCGGGAACAGGGCGTCCTCGGCAAGATCGACGTCCACCTCGTGATACCCGGTGCCGCCATCTTCGGAGTTCCGGAGTTCGCGCGCGTGCTCGATGACGTGGTCCGCCGGTACGGCATCAACGTCCACTACGGAAGCGAAGTCACCGAGGTGCGCCCCGAGGCCCGCGAGGTGGTCGTCACCGACCTGGGCACCGGAGGCAGGAAGACCCTGCCGTACGACATGGCCCACCTCGTCCCACCGCAGAGCGCCCCGGAATGGATCAAGCGCAGCCCGCTCGCCGGAGCAGACGACCCGGCCGGCTACGTCGAGATCGACAAACACACCATGCGACACGTCAGGTACCCCAACGTCTGGGCCCTCGGAGACGTCGGATCGTCCCCGAACTCCAAGACCGGCGCGGCCGTGCGCAAGCAGGCGCCCGTGGTCGTCGAGAATCTCCTCGCCTCGATGAACGGCCGGGAACCCACCGCCACCTACCAGGGCTACTCCTCATGCCCGCTGACCACGGCCCGCAACAAGATGCTGCTTGCCGAGTTCGACTACAGCGGTCAGCCCACCCCGTCGATCCCGGTGATCAACACCATCCGCGAACGCACCGACATGTGGTACCTCAAGCGGCGCGGCCTGCCTTTCCTCTACTGGAACCTCATGCTCCGCGGGCTCGCCTGATCCGACGCCCGAAAGCGGGAACCCGACCGCCGCACCGGCCGGAGAACCGGCGGGTCGCGCCCGCGGTCCCGGCCTACATCGCCACCCTGCTTCCGGCCACCTAGCCGTCGCCGCGCCGCACAGACGGCGCGCGCCTCGCCCGACCTGTCACCCGCGCCCCGGGCCCGATGCCCCGGCGCACCGTCACCGCTCATTCTCAGGAGCCCGTCATGACGAACCACACCGGACCGCTGGTCTTCGTGCAGTTCTACCTCGACTGCCTCTCCCACGCCTCGTACCTCGTCGGCGACCGCACCACCGGCCGGGCCGTCGTGGTCGACCCACAGCGCGATGTCAACGACTACATCTCCACCGCCGAGCGTCACGGCCTGACCATCGAGCGGGTCCTCGAGACCCACATCCACGCCGACTTCCTCTCCGGTCACCTGGAGCTGGCCGAGCGCACCGGCGCCCGCATCTCCTATGGCTCCGCCGGCACGCTCGACTTCGACACCGACCCCCTGGACGACGGCGAGCACCTCAGCCTCGGCGAGGTCGACCTGGAGATCCTGCACACCCCCGGCCACACCCCCGAGTCGATCTGCGTCGTCGTGCGCGAACATGCCGGCGACGCCATCCCCTACGGTGTCCTCACCGGTGACACGCTGTTCATCGGCGACGTCGGCCGTCCCGACCTGCTCAGCGCCCGCGGCCGGTCCGCCGAGGACATGGCTCGCGCGCTGTACCACTCGACCCGGGAGCGCCTGCTCACTCTCCCCGACGACACACGTGTCTACCCGGCGCACGGGGCCGGCTCGGCTTGCGGCAAGAACCTCTCGACCGAGCTGAGCTGCACGATCGGTAACCAGCGTCTGAACAACTACGCCCTGGCCGACATGACCGAGGACGAGTTCGTCTCCGTTGTGACCGAAGGCCAGCCCGCCGCGCCCGCCTACTTCGCGTTCACATCCGTGCGCAATCGCCAGGCCCGTCCAGTCCTGGACGAAAACACCCCCGTCGTCTCCCTCGACCCGGCCGCCTTCCTCGACGCCCGGGCGCGCGGCGCCATCGTCCTGGACACGCGGGACCCGGAGTCGTTCGCTTCCGCCCACCTGCCCGGCGCGGTCAACGTCCCCCTCGGCGGGCGCTTCGCCGAGCTCGCCGGCGAGGTGCTCGACGCCCAGGACAGCATCACCCTGTGCGGCGACCCGGCCACCGCGCTCGAGGCCCGTAACCGGCTCGCCCGCATCGGCTTCGACCGCGTCCTCGGCGCCTTGACGACCCCGGTTGACGCCGTCGGCGCCGAATACCTGACCGCCGCCGTGCGCATCGAGGCCACAGGCCTCGATGACCGGCTCTCCAAGGACGCGGACGGCTTCGAGCTGCTGGACGTGCGTGGCCCGGGCGAAGTGCGTGAAAGCGGCACCATCCCCGGCGCTCGCCTCATCCCGCTGCCCGAACTGGTCGGCCGCCTCGGCGAGCTGCCGACCGACCAGCCGCTGACCGTGTTCTGCGCGAGCGGCAACCGCTCATCGGTGGCCGCGTCCGTACTGCGCGCCCGCGGCTTCGACACCAACGACCTGCGCGGCGGCTTCTCCGCCTGGCGCGGTGAGGTCGAGTACCCCGCCGACACGACCCCGGGCGGCGTCCCGGCGTGAGCGTGCTGATCCTCGCCCTGCTCTGCGGAGCCGTGGTCGGCCTTGCTCTCGGCGCGCTGGGCGGTGGCGGGGGTGTGCTCGCGGTCCCGGCCCTGGTGTATCTCCTGGGCGTCGCACCCGCCGACGCCGGGACCACCAGTCTGGTCGTCGTCACCGTCACCTCCGTCATCGCCCTCGTCCGCCACGTCGGCACCGGCAACATCCGCTGGCGGACCGGCGTCCTGTTCGCCGCGGCCGGCGTAGTACCCGCCATCGGGGCGTCCATGCTCGCCCACCGCATCCCGCAGGCCGTGCTGACCACTGCGTTCGCCGTCCTGGCCGCTTTCGCCGCCGTGGTGATGCTGCGCGGTCTCCGCACGGCGCAGCATCGCCAGGCCCCCGCGTCCGAGGCGGCCTCGCAGGCCACCGCACCCGGGCCGGCGGTGGGGTCCGGCGCGTCCCGTTCCGGCCCGCCCGGGCCTGCGGATGCGACCGTCGTCCGGGCGGCCGGTGGTACCAGCGTGACCGCACAGCGTGCGGGCGGTCACGCGCCGGAAGAGGCGGGCGGCGCCGACACCGCCGACGGCCACGGGAGGACCGTCGGCCGGGCCGGGTACCTGCGCACCGGCGCGGCCGGAGCTGGCCTGGGCGCGGTGACCGGGTTGCTGGGTGTCGGTGGCGGCTTCCTTGCCGTACCCGCCCTGGTGTCGGTGCTCCGCCTGCCGATGCGGGCGGCCGTCGGCACCAGCCTCGTGGTCATCCTCATCAACTCGGTCGCGTCCCTCGCCACCCGCGTAGCTGCCGGAGGAATGTCCCTCGACCTCGCGATTTTCGGTCCGTTCGTGGGCGCCGCCATCCTCGGCGCCTGGGACGGCAAGCGGCTGGCAGCCAAGCTCTCCGGCGCCGCCCTGCAACGGACTTTCGCCGCGCTGCTGCTCGCGATGGCTGTGTTCATGCTCATCGACGTGATCGTCTGAGGTTTCCCGCACGGCCGCGGTTGGTGCACCCTGCGACGGGTGACAGCCCACGCTGATCGGCTGCCGCCTGAGCGACGGGCATCCGAGCCTGTCGCGCGGCCTTTGGCGTACACAACCCGCCCGGCGGTACGGGTGGCGGTCACGCCGGGCCGCCACCCCTGGGGCCAGATCTCCGCACTTTTGCCCGGGGGAGCCGGTGAGCGCGGGTTTGCACCGCCCCTGCAAATGTACGAACATTCACCTTGTGCCAGTAGCGTCCGTCAGCCCCCGAGCCCCAGGAGGACACCGGTGACCTCCCGACCCGATCCCCGTCCCCTTACCCGATCCGCGGGCAAACCGCTATGGGCACAGCTGCGCGCCGACCTGCTGCGCCGTCTCGAGGACGGCGAGTTCCGCGACGTCTTCCCCGGCGAGCACGACCTCGTCGCCGAGTACCAGGTCAGCCGGCACACAGTTCGCGAGGCCCTCCGTCAGCTTCGTGCGGAGGGCCTCGTCACCGCCCGGCGCGGCAAGGTCTCCCGGTTCACTGCCGGCCGCCCGCTGGAGCAGAAGGTCGGTGAGGCGTACAGCCTTTTCCGATCTGTCGAGGAGGTCGGCGCAGTCCAGCGCAGCGTCGTACGTGTCCTCGACCAGCGCGCCGACGGTGTCATTGCTGCCCGTCTGGGACTTGAGGAATCCACACCGCTCGTCTACCTCGAACGCCTCCGTCTCGCCGACGAGAACCCGCTCGCCGTCGATCGCGTGTGGCTGCCTGCGGACCTGGCCCGCCCGCTCCTGGATGTCGACTTCACCCACACCTCGCTCTATGACGAGCTCGAACGCCACTGCGGCACGCGCATCAGTGGCGGCTGGGAGCGCATTCGGGCCGTCGCGCCCGGCCGCGGAGAGCGCACCCTGCTCGACTGCCCCGAGTCCACAGCGCTGTTCGCGATCGACAGGCTCGGTCACGACACCGGCCGACGCCAGGTCGAGTGGCGGCAGACGCTCGTCCGAGCAGATCGCTTCGCCGTCGCCGCCGAGTTCTCCACCGACGACGGCTACCGGCTGGGCGCTCCGGTCCGTATGCCCTGACCGGCGATCGGCTCCGCACCAGGGGGCCGACGGAGCGAGCCGAACCAGGCTTCCACCGCTGCGGCACGGCAACTACCGCAGCGCCTACGCCTCTACGCCCGGCTGCTGCGCGAGCGTCGGACACAGGCTCGCGATCTGCTGCCGGCGCTGGTCGCCGAGCACGCGGCGCACTCGTACAGGGACGACTTTTGGGTGGGCCGTTGTCGAAGGGGCCGACGTCCCAGGTGCCCATATCTTTCCTCGCGTAGCCGATGGGGGATCCTCGCACTGGCCACCGACAGTGAGGTCAGGCGGCGAGCAGTACCCGCTTGGGCAGGAGTTTGAAGCCCACCCGGCGACCGGACGGTGGGCCGGGAGGCGATCCGCGCGCTGTGGGAAAAGGTGCTGGCCAACCGCCCCCGCTTCGAGCCGGAAGCACCGTTGCCGACGCTGATCAACGGCGACATTGCCCTCACCTCGACCCCGCCGAAGGACGGGGCCGGCGCCCGGGCCCAGGTCGTCCGGCGTCAGCCTGACGGAAGCTGGCTGCGCCTGCTCGACCAGCCCGAGTTTGTCCTGCCCACCCGCTGACCTGCGCGCCCCCAAGCACCGTCCGGCCCGCCCTCCGCCTGCACCGGCATGAGTGCTGTCACGGCATCCTGACCGGTCCCGGGATACCGCGCCCCGCAGCAGAGCCGACGGAGTTCGCTGCACCATGGCCGTGGCGGGGACCAGGCTGCACCATGGCCGTGGTGGGGACCAGAAGGAGGGGATCCCGCCCGATACCCGGTGGGTGATTCACAGGCCGGCTGCGTCCAGCAGGCGCAGCAAGGCCTTCTCTACAGGTGCACCGAGCTCGGCGCACCGGTTCCCCGACCACGGCCGGACCGCCCCGCTCCCAGCATCCGCTGGGCACTCACCCACATGATCGAGGAGACCGGCCGACACGCGGGCCACGCGGACATCCTCCGCGAACTCATCGACGGCACGACCGGCCGCTGATCCACCTTCTCCGGGACGCGAACCTTGCCGCGCGGCTTCCCCCGATCCGCACACACGGTGGCCCGCGCGTGACCAACACCGTGCGGGCGGTGGACGTGCGGAGGAGGAGGGGGCGGGCCGCCGTCGTCAGCGGTGCGCCGGCGCAGGCGGCCACGACGAATCCCGTCCTGCGGACGCCCGGCGAAGTCGCCCGCGACGAGACGACCCCCGGACTCCGCAGACGACTTCGCGCGGCGAAGGCCGAGATCACCGAGCTGAACGGCAAGCTCGCTGTCCTCGCGGCGGGCGTGGCACGCCGGTCATGGACACGGGATGTCCGGTCCGTCCGGTGCGGGCTGCTCGGGGGCCGCGTCGAGGGCTCGGAGGTCTCCGACGGGCACGGGTTTGACCGGCAGGTGGGCGGAGAAGCGTCCGCCGAGGCCGATCGGCTGCTCGCGTGCCGAGGCAAGGATCGTGCCGACGCTGCTTTCGCAGTAGCGTCCCTGGCAGGGGCCCATGCCCGTGCGGCAGGAGAGCTTGACGGCATTGACGCTGCTGACGAACGGTGACGATGCGAGGAAGTCGTCGAGGGTGCCGCGGGTGACCATCTCGCATCGGCAGACCGTGGTTTCCGGTGTCGCGAGGTCGCCGAGTGCCTCGCGGACCGGCTCGAACATGCGTTGCACCACGGTGGAGAATCGCGTCGCGCTACGGATACCGTGTTCCGCTTCGGTGAACGCCGCCGGGGGCACGGCGCGTCCGAGGCCGGCGGCGATCCCGAGGCCCGCGAGCGTGCCCTCGGCGCGGGACTGGTCGGCGCCGGCGACACCGGTGGGCTCGCCGGCGACGAACACTCCGGGGACGGATGTCTGCAGTCGTTCGTCGTGTGCGACCACCCAGCCGCCCCGTGGCGAGTCGAAGACGAGGTCGCAACCGATCTGACGGGCGAGTTCCGTCGACGCGGAGAAGCCGTACCCGAGCACGAGATGCGAGGCGGCGACCTCCCGGGGTGCGCCCGTCGCCTTCCACTTCCGGTCGACCCGGGTGAGTTCGATCCGGGAAACGTGCTCCGTGCCGTGGGCGGCCGTCACGATGGTCCGGGGCGAGACGCGGACGCCCTTGCGAACCAGCCGCGCCACGATCGCGCCCGTCTCCGCGAGCATCCGCAGATGACCGGGTACGGCGCCCAGGGCGTGGCGCAGCTCCGCCGGTGTGGGGATGCTCTGCGCGAACGCGACCTCGCGCACCGGGACGCCGTCGCGCACGAGCAGGTCGGCCACGAGCAGCAGCAGCGGGTGCGCGCCTGCCAGCACGACGTCACCGACGGGTGCGATCTTCTGTGCCTTGACGAGGGTCTGGACGGCGCCGGCGGTCATGACGCCGGGCAGCGTCCAGCCGGGGAATGCGACGGGAAGGTCGTAGGCGCCGGTGGCGATCAGCAGCCGACGCGCGCCGATCACGCGAGTGCCGTGTTCCGGGTGGTTGATCGCCACACGCAGAACGTCCGGGGTCGCGTCGTCGTGCAGGACACCGATCGCCGACCAACCGAACTCCGTCGTCAGGCGCGGGTCCGTCTCGAAGCGCCGGATGAGATCGGTGGCCCAGCCGTAGCCGGCGGTGGGGTGCAGGACACTTCCCGCGAAAGTCTGGGGCGGCTGGCGGAAGATCTGCCCGCCCGCCCGCTGCTGCTCGTCGATGACGACGACCGTCAGACCGTGATCGGCTGCGGTGAGCGCCGCCGACATGCCCGCCGGACCCGCGCCGATGATCGCGAGATCGAACATCACAGCCTCCCTGGCGTGTCGATGATCATGCCCGCGCGCGCCGGCACGAGGCAGGTGCGGGTCAGCGGCCGGCCGTCGACGGTGGCGGCGCACTCGAAGCACGTGCCCATGTTGCACAGCGGCGCCCGGGGGGCCAGGTTGCGGTCTCGTTCGAACGCGGCCCCTGCGGTGAGCATGGCCGCGGCCACCGTCTCGCCCGTACAGGCGCGGACCGGCTCGCCGTCGACGCTGATCGTCACAGCGTCGCCGCGCTCGTGTGCGGTGCGGCGCCAGGCATCGCCCGTCGTCATGAGGTGCTCCCTTCCGTGAAGCGGGCCGGATCGTAGGGTGCCAGGTCGATATCGGGTGAGCGCCCGGCGATGAGGCCGGTTAGCACCCGAGCGAAGCTCGGCCCGAGGGTGAACGCCGATCCGCCGGTGGCGACGAACACGCCCGGCGCGCCCTTGACCGCGCCGACGAGCGGGAGCTGGTCGGGTGCCACAGTGGTCGCGCCGACCCAGCTGCGCACGGCGGGCACCCGCTCCAGCGCCGGGACGGTGTTCACGGCCGCGCGTGCGTTGCCGGCGATCGACTGCGGGATGAGCTGGTGCTTGCGGTCGAACGCCGGGACGCCGTCCGCGTCCCTCATCAGCCGGGCCGGCCATCCGCCACCGATGAGGACCGTGTGGTCGAGCGACTGCTTGAGCGACAGGCGCGCGCCGGCGTGCTGGACGAGGTGGGGGATGAACCGGGGGACCTTCGAGGTGACGGTCATCGTGAGGGCGAGGGGGACGGTGGGCAGGTCGGCGTCGAAGACCCTGCCGAGCTCGGTCGTCCACACACCGGCGGCGAGCACGACCGCGGCGGTCCGCACGGTGCGGGTCCGTTCCTCTCCTGCGCGGCCGGTCTCCTGGAGGGTGATGTCCCACCCGGCCGGGACGCGGTGCGCGCCGGCCAGGCGGCAGCGTGCACGCACCGTCGCCCCGGCCGCGACGGCCGCACGGCCGACCGCGGGAGCGGCGATGCGGGCGTCCGCCTTTCCCTCCAGCGGGCTGTAGTTGGCCGCGACGATGTCCCGTGACAGGTACGGTGCGAAGTCGTCGAGTGCGGTGCGGTCGAGCGTACGCACGTCCAGGCCCCAGGAGCGTTCCAGCTCCGCCTTGAACTCGAGCATCCCGACCTGGTCGGCGTTCTCGGCGACCATGAGCCCGCCCGTCTGGCGCACGCCGAGCGGCTCTTTGATCTCGTCCTCCAGGCGCGCCCACATCGCGGCGGCGTCCAGATGCAGCGGCATCGCCTCGGCCGCGACGCGTGCGGCCTCCTCGCCCGCCTCGACCATCCGGTATTCGAGCTGGAAGTGCAGGCTCCCGGCGTTCTGTCCCGAGGCGTGCTGGTTCACCTGGTCCTTGTCGACCAGGAGCACCTGCGCACCGTCGCGGGCGGCCATCCACGCCGTGAGGCAGCCGAGCAGGCCGCCGCCGACGACGACGACGTCGTAGCGCTCAGTCATCGGCGAGGGGGACGGTCTCGATGCCGAGCTCGTGCAGGGTCGCCTCGATGCGGGCGACCTCGTCCGGAGCGAGCTCGAGCAGCGGCGCCCGCACGAACCCCGCGGGAATGCCGCGCAGCCGCAGCGCGGTCTTGATGATCGCCTGCTGGTTGCCGAACTGCACGCCGTAGTCGGGACGGAACCACGCGTCCATGTAGACGCGGTCCCTGCGGCCCAGCTGAACCGCGCGCTCCCGGTCCCCGGCGTCGACGGCGTTCCAGAAGTCGGCCTGGTCGCGGCCGAGGATGCCGCCCGTTCCCATCAGGCCGTCGCCGTGGCCGAGCATCGCGAGGTCGGCGCCGAGCGCGTTGGTGGGCAGGCCGAAGTAGCGCACCTCGCCCTCCAGCGCGTACATCCCGGCGAGGAAGCTCGCGAAGTCTCCCGTCGAGTTCTTGACCGCGACGACGTTCTCGATCTGCGCGAGCTCGGCCAGCAGGTCCACGTCCATGTCCACGACGCAGCCCCGCGGCCAGTTGTACACGGTCATCGGGATGTCGGTGGCATCGCTCACCGCCCGGTAGAACGCGACGATCTCCTTCCGGTTGGGCACGATGTAGGGCGGAGGAGTGAGAAGGATGCCGTCCAGGCCCGCCGCCTCGGCGGCACGGGCGTGGGTGACCGCCTCGTCCGGCGTGAACGCGTTGCAGGCGCCGAGGACGGGGAAGGCGTCGCTGCGGTGCTCGGCGCCCGCCGCGAACAGCTCCGCGCGTTCCTTCACGGACATGGAGAACCACTCGCCGCTGGTGCCGGCCAGGATCGTCCCCTGGATGCCCTCGTCGGCGAGCCAAGCCACCTGCACGTGCAACGCGTCGATGTCGAGCGCGCCGTCGCGGGTGAACGGTGTGGTGATGGCGGGGATATAGCCGCGCCAGTTGACTGTGTTGCGATCCATGGGTCCTCCAATGACCGGTCGTCCTGCGGTGTTTGCCGGGGGGTGTTGCTCAGACCAGGGCCGGCGTGCGCTCGGGCTCCTTCAGTTCGACACCGTCCGCGCCCTCGAAACGGCGGCCCCAGCCGGTTGCGGCCGCCACGACCATGACGACGGTGAGAACGAGCGGGTAGAGCATCGCGACGAAGATCTCCGTCGTGGCCAGGGCGGGAACGCCCTTGATCCCGGTGGTGAGCTGCGCGCCGATGAACAGATAGGAGCTCAGGACGGGGACGATGGCGGCGAGCCCCATCGCGAAGCAGTCCATGACGACCGCCCGGCGGTAGGGGTGCAGGCCGACGCGGGCGCCGATCTCGTCGGCAACCGGGCCGAAGGTGAGCATGGCGGCCGAGTTCACGCCGCCGAACAGCAGCGTGGTGCCCGAGATGCCGATGCCGATCGCGAACTCCGCACCGCGCGGGGTGCTGGACAGGCGGCTGCGGGTGAGGGCGGTCACCAGCCAGTCGAGAATGCCCGCGGCGGTGAGGACGCCCATGATGCCGAACACGGTCACCACCAGAGCGATCACGCTGAGCATGTTGCTGACGCCCGAGATCAGGAATCCGGTGGGCGCCCCGTCGGTGACGCCGATGATGCCGTCAAGGGTGAGCAGGCCCGAGGCGAGGCCGGTGATGATCCCGGTCGCCAGCCCGACCGTGACCGCCTTGAAGATGTCGCGGGTCAGCAGCGCCACGGTGAGCATGAGCGCGACGGGGATGAGCATCACCAGCGCGAGCGGGTCGGAGGCCTGCTCCAGCAGCTTCTGCGAGTGTGCCGAGTCGGTCGAGTGGCCGGACGACCCCAGCGCGAAGAACCCGACGGCCGAGACGGCTGCCGCTGTGAAGGCGAAGCGGGCGCGGCTCCGCACGACGCCGGCGATGTCCGCGGTGCCGGACTTCCGGCGGAACGTCTGCGTCGACGACGAGATGACGGTCGTGTCGGAGATCGGGGCGACGTTGTCTCCGAAGATCGCGCCGGAGATGATCGCGGCGGCGAGGAACGCCGGATCGGCGCCGAGGAGCACACCGGCCGGGTAGAAGATCGGAAACGCCGTGAACATCGTCCCGATGGACGACGCCGTCGACATCGAGATGATGCACACCGCGATGAACGTGAACAGGGTGAAGGTGCCACCGCTGACGCCGAGGAGTTCGGCGAGCCACACGAACCCGCCGGAGACGTTGGTCTCCTTGATCAGGGCGGACATCAGCCCCACGCAGAACAGCATCATCACGATCGTCACCGCGGTGGACGATCCGATCCCCTTCGTCACGGCGGACCAGTACGCCGCATACGGCTTGGCGAACAGCGCGCCGACGAGCAGCGCGACGACACCCCCCGCGGCCAGCGCGGTCATGTCGAACGTCTTGAACACGACGAAGAAGACGACACAGAACGCGAGGAACACGGCGACCGGCACGAACGCCATCACCCTTCCTCCGCGGAAGACCAGATGCTGGTCGGCGCTCATGGCGGTGTACCTCTCTCCAAAACGCCGAGGACAACCCAGGCGTGTACTTATTTACACCAGTACACAAAAATGCACGGCGCCTCTTCTGTCAACCCATTGACTCTCCAGCAAAAACGTGCTGGCGCGTCCAAGGCCTCCCATGAACTCGCGTACACAAGAGTGCACGGCTCCGCTAGGCTGACCGCCGTGATGGGAGACCAGCTACGCACCCTGCGGACGGAAGCGGGACTCAGCCTGCGCGACCTCGCGGCGCAGACCGGCCTGTCCGCGACCCTGCTCAGCCAGGTCGAGCGGGGCGTCCGTGAGCCGAGCCTCAAGACCCTCCGTGCCCTGAGCACCGTCTTCGGCCCGTCGACCGCCGCGATGTTCCATGGCCAGGCCCCGCTCACGGCCCACCACAGCCGCCCGCACGAACGCCCCCGCCTGCTCATGCCGAAGGGCCTCGTGCAGTACGAACGCCTGACCCCGAGCAACGGCCAGCTCGAAGTCCTCCTCGGCACCCTCGGACCGGGCCAGGCCTCGAGTGACGAGGGGTGGAGCCATGCCGCGGTCGAGTGCGCCTACGTCATCACCGGCACGGTCACCGTGCACGTCGCCGATCAGCGTTACGACGTACAGGCGGGTGAGGCACTGACCTTCGACGCCACACGACCCCACCGGTATACCAACAATACGGACGAGCCGGCGACCTACCTGACGTCGGTGACACCACCCACGCCCTGACCGCATCGAGGGCCCCGCGGCGTTCCCGCCCCAGCGGGCCGGAGAATCGAATCTCCGGGACCAGAGGATTCGGACGATTGAAGATCCGCCACGCCTGGCGCTGAAACCCCATGACCACAGTCCGGCGCTTCGTCCCCTCGGTTGGTCTTCTGCAGGTGGATCCAGTGCTCTGTGCCGAAGCACGCTGGTTGTCGCATACGCGGGTTTGTTGTCACCGAGGCCGTTCCTTCAGCCCCATGTGATCCGGGCGGCGACCGGCAGGTGGTCGCTGCCGGTGGCGGGCAAGGTGCGGATGTGGTCGACGGTCGCCGAGCGGGCCATGACCTGGTCGATCCGGGCCAGCGGGAAGGCGGCGGGGAAGCTGAAGGCGAAGCCCCGTTCTGCCACATTCATCTGTGAGGTCAGTGGGGTTAGCCCACGGTCGTCGACCGTGCTGTTGAGGTCGCCCAGCAGGATCGCCGTTTCCACCTTCTCAGCGGCGATGGCCTTGCCCAGCAGGCCCGCGCTTTCGTCGCGCCAGGAGGATGCGAGGCCGCTCGCCCTGACCCGGACCGAGGGCAGGTGTGCGACGTATGCCGCGATCTCGCCGTGCGGTGTGTGGACCACGGTCCGCAGTCCGCGACTCCAGGCCTCCGCGATCCCCTGGGGTTTTATGTTCAACAGCCGGGCATCGGCGAGCGGATGCCTTGACCAGAGTGCGACGGTGCCCTGGACTGTGTGGTACGGGTAGCCGGGGGCGAGAATCTTCTTGTAGACAGGCAGCGCCGGGGGTACCAGTTCCTCCAGAGCGATGAGATCAGGCTCGGCGTCGGCCAGGGCGCGGGCCGTGCCCGCCGGGTCGGTGTTCTCGTCGCTGACATTGTGCTGCACCACGACCAGGTTGTGCGCGCCGGGCTCCGCCCCGGGCAGGAGCAGCCCGCCGAAGAGGTACGTCCAGGCCGCCACGGGCAGCAGCAAGGCCACCAGCGCGGTGGCCGAACGCCGCAGCAGCGCCAGGCCGAGCAGTACTACGACCACCAGACCGAGCCAGGGCAGGAAGGATTCCAGCAAACTTCCGAGGCGGCCCACAAAGTTGGGGACGGCCCGGTGGAACGCCAACAGCCCGGCCGTCAGCACCGCAAGCGCGGCGAGGACTCCGTCCCGCGTCCAGGTCGGCCGGTCCCTCACGCGCCCCTCACACAGCCCCGCCCGGCACCGCGCCCTCCGGGGTGCTGCTTTCACCGTCGATGTCACACTGCTGTCCGCCCGCTCCACCATGGCTTCCCATCCACTCGGCCTCGCCTTCCAGGACGAGCCATCAGGCGAATCAGTTTCTGTTCCCGCATGCGCGTGCCATGTCCTCCACTCACGCGGAGAGGGACGATCGCACCCCTTGCTTCGGCGACAGCAGCCGATGCTGACCGCACGGTTGGCCCCTGCTTCACGTCACGGCCGGGACCAGTACGGCCGCGCCGCAGTAACCAGCGGCGACCGAGGGCGGCGGCGAGGCCGGCCTTGGTGCCGAGCCACAAGTGGACGCCGATTCCGCCTGACCGGCAGCGCAATGAACCGCAGAGCATGGACGCTTGCAGGCGTGCGGCTCACGAGGCGTCCCCGGCGTGGCGGGCTTGCGGGCGGTGACGTGGCGGATCCACGGCCGCAGATCGCCGGCCGCCACGTCCGTGGAGCCGGCCTCCCGGACGAGGGACTCCAGGACATCGATCGGGTTGTTCTTCATGGCCGGCCCGGTGGCGGCGCCGAGGCGAGTCTGTTTCTCTGCCCTGTTCCCCGAAGGCGCTGCCGGCCAGGCTGCGGATGCGTTGGCGGATGGGCTTGGTCAGCCGCTTTCCCGGTAGTTCATGAACCAATGCGTGTCGAAATAGCGGGCCATCGTGTACGGGTGGTGCGGGTCGATGAGGATGCGGCAGACGAACTGAGCGGCTTGGCAGTCGAAGGGGACATCCTCGCCGTCGAAGGACCGGACCACAACAGGCCAACAGTCGGGGTTGTCCCCATCGACCCTCCAGCAGTACAGGTCCTCGTGCTCAGTGCCCGCCCAGATGAGCAGACCGTCCTCCCTGAGACCCGTCCACGGCTTCTGATTCAGGTCCAGGTATCCGTCGAAGGCGCCCTCGCCGAACGTCTCGACCATGCGCTTGTAGTCGCTCGGCAGCGCGGTGTCCAGGCGCGACTCCACCTCCGCCCAGTTCATGTCCGGCCGCTGGGCGGGCTGTGTCCAGCCGGTGATCCGTCTGAGCCGCTCCATCCAGTCGACGTCCTCGTCCGGAGCGACTGCCAAGGGTTTTTGCACCTCCCTGCGAGCGACCACCAGCACCGGACGCTCGGCCTCCTCGGCGTCCCGCGCCGTACCTGCGCCGATCCACTGATCCCCGTACGCCCATGCCCGAATCGTCACGGCCCGGTCTTCGAAAGGGACGAGGAGAGCCGCGCCCCCGGACTCGTCGACCGTCGGGTCGGTGGAGCCATCAAGGATGAGGGTGCGCGGGGCGCCGTACCTGCTGTCGAGGAGGTCGATCAGGTCCTGCGGGGCCAGGCTGCTGGGCAGGTACATGAAGCCGTCCGCCGGGCCGAGTTGGGCCAGCAGGTCGTTTACGGTGCCTTGCGTGAGCTTCATGGCGGACAGTGAAGCGCACTGCACTGACAATGGACGCGCTCACAGGCGCTCTTACGGTTCGGCGAGTCGCTTTCACAGGCGGTTGCTTGGTCTTGATGTACTGGTAGACCTCCCGGGCCAGGTACCGCTTGAGGCAGCGGAGAGCGGCGGTCAGCGCGAGACCGTCGGCCGGGCGGGAGGAGAGGACTGTGACGAGTGCCTGGGACAACAGGCTCCTGTTCGGTCACTGCCCGCGCGGTCGACGGACCGCATCCCCCCGCCGGAGTGACCGACAGATCAACAGCAAGGACACCCGGGGGCAGTCGTAACACCAGTAAGGCCGCCCCGGCGACGGTGACCCCCATCCTTACAGCCGTAGGCGTCGCCGCCCGAGCTGACGGATGCTGCGATCCCTGCGCGGTCGAGATGCTCGGCGAGCGCGAATGGGCTCAGCTCGCTGAACGGGGTTATCCAGGAAGGCTCCGACACCGTGATCACACCGGTCAATCCGTGATCGTTCCACTGCTCCGGGTTCTGTCTGCTCGAACGCGATGCGGCAGTCCAGTGCCGCATCAGCCAACGTTCGCCCTGGTGTTCCCCGTCCCTTGCGCCGTTCTGTGAGCCGGTGGGCTCATGGCCGTTTCCGGGAGCTTGGGGAGAGCTCAGGCGGCTTCGGTCAAGGGCCCGATCCCTCATGTATCCCATTCAGGAAAGACGCTGGATCGTTGGGCACATCCCGCCTACGGTGGCGCCATGAGCGATCACTCGGAAGCGCCTGTCGCGCCCGTCGAGGCGTATGAACCCCCCTACTACGTAGCTGTCTTCACTACGGTGCGAACCCAGGACCAGAGCGGCTACAGCGAGACCAACACACGCATGGAAGATCTGGTGAAGGGCATCCCAGGGTTTCTGGGGATGGACCACGCGCAGACTCCGGGCGGGCTGGGCATCACCGTCGGGTACTTCCGCGACGCCGACGCCCTCACGGAGTGGCGGTGCAACGCCGAGCACCGCGCGGCGCAAAAGCGTGGGCGAGCCGAGTGGTACCAGAGCTACACGCTGCATGTGGCGAAAGTGGAGCGGAGCCACGGGTTCATGCGAGCGTCGGTCCCGCAGCGCTCGACAGCAGGCTGACCGGCCGAAGCCACTTCCTGGTCCGCGGCAAGCGCCGTCCCGCCAGGTAGTCCGGGGCCGGAGTACGCGTCCGCGAGATCGATGGCGACGGGGGCCAGCGCATGCTGCGGATCATCCGCAAGGGCACCGGCTCGGTGGTGACCTGGCGGCGGGAATCTCGGTGCACGGCCCGTATCCCGGCCCGTCAGGCGGGCGTCGGCCGCCTGGAAGCGTTTCACCAGCGCGTCTCCCCGTCGAAATACTTCGCCGCTTTGCGTAGGATCTGGCGTTCCTCCTCCAGCTCACGGACCTTCTTCCGCCGGGCTGCGTTCTCGACCTCCAGCGGAGCTGGCTGCTGGGCGGGTTCCTGCGTCCGCCGTCCCCGCGGACGGCTTGCTCCGGCTGCTCTGCCCCAGTTCCGCAGCGTCTCCGGATTGGCCCCCAGGTCGGCGGCGACCGACCGGATTGTCGTTTCGGGCCGCGACGTACAGCGCGACCGCGTCCGCCTTGAACTTCGGCGGGTAGTTCTTGATGGCCACGAGATGTCCGTTCTCGAATCCTCAGGATCCAGTGTCTCGTGTGTCCAGACATCCGGGGTCAGGAGACCCGACCTGCGCGGCTGGCCTCGTGGGTGTAGACCTGGGCCTATGGGCTTGCGGGAGCGGCTTCCGCGCTGGCGGCGCACTCGGCAAGCGTCCGATGCCCTGCTGGCAGTCCCGCTCGGGCTGATCGTGGCCATCGTGCTGGCCGATGTGCTGAGCCCGCGCGGTGTGCCGCTGGGGCCGCTGCTGATCGTGGCGCCCGCGATCACGGCGTCATTCGCCGGTCCCGTCCTGACCGGAGTGATGGGTGGCACCGCGGTGGCGGCCCTGCTGGGCATCGGCCTGGCACACGAGAACCTCCTGGGGACGCTGTACTTCAATTCGCAGATCATCTCCCTGCTGGTGGTCTCGGTGATCGTGACCGTGTTCCGATATCTGCAGGTGCGGCACATCCGTGAACTGACGCAAGTGCGGACAGTGTCGGAAGCCACGCAAAACGTGGTCATGAGGCCGTTGCCACGCCGGATCGGCCCACTGCGGGTGGCGTCCATGTACCTGGCGGCGCAGGAGCATGCCGTGATCGGCGGTGATCTCTACGCCGCCGTCCGCACCCCTACCGGCACCCGGCTGATCATCGGCGATGCGCGGGGCAAGGGCCTGACCGCGATCAGCGACGCCGCCCTGCTGCTGGGTGCCTTCCGCGAGGCCGCACACCGACAGGCCGCGCTGCCCGCCCTCATGGCCTACCTGGAGCACAGCGTGTGCTGGAACCTGGCGGAGCCCGCCGAAGTGGAGACAGCCGGGGAATGCTTCATCACCGCTGCCGTCCTCGACATCCCCGACAAGACCTCGCGGACGCAGATGGTCACGTGCGGGCACCCACCACCTCTGCTGCTGCACGCAGGGCAGGTCATCGCGCTGCCTGTTCTCCGGCCCGCGCCGCCGCTGGGCCTGGGTGAGCTGAGCCGCCCCGACTATCACGTCGACACCTTCACGCTGGAGCCGAACGATGTGCTGCTGCTGCACACCGACGGCCTGATCGAGGCCCGCGATGCCCGGGGTGTCTTCTACCCGCTGGCCGAGCGCGCCGCCGCCTGGACGGACGAGAGCCCCTCGGCACTGATCCGCCGCCTGCGCACCGACCTGCTCGCCCACGTCGGCGGGCACCTGGCCGACGACGCCGCCGTGATCGCCCTCCAACACACCTACAGCAAGTTCCCCATCGAGCCGGAGGGGGCGAGTGCACGAGCCTCGCCAGATCGAGGAGACGGTGACGACCGTCCGCAACGGATGAGGCGCCTCGCCCCGTGCAGCAAGTCCGGTGCGGCGCCGGGCAGTTCAGCTCGCCGCCGCCATCTCTAGTGCCGCCGATGTCGCCGACCCGTCAGCCGCCGGGTCCTCCACTGCCAAAAGCCCCACCGTTGTCATCCTTGGGTACGTCCTTTGGCGAAGAGGGGCGATTGATCTCATATGGGCTGAGACCTTCCCCGAAATCATCTGCAGCCCTCAAGTTTTCGCTGCTTCGGGAGGAACGTTCGGCCCGTGGTCCCTGCTGTCGTGCCCGAGACCGACGGCGCGCGTCCCACCAGACGAGGCCAAGCAGAACAGCGACTACGACCACTGCTATACCGAGGGGGAAAATCCAGCGCACAGCCGAAGCGGCCAGTGTGATGTCACTGATGGGCGCCTGGCTCAGAAGGCGGCTCATCTGGCCCACGTCCTTTCTGAGGGGATTCCACCGCTCACAAAGCGAGGCAGAGGCTTCCGCTCATTGGAGAGAGAGCCCGCGATCGCCGGAGCCGTGGGAAACTTCGATCCTGCCGCCCTTGGCGGGATCAATCTCGCGGGGCCCGCCTGTGGACGTCTGGCAAGGCTCAAGCTCCCCTGATAAGTCTACGGCGGGGAGCGTACGGGACAGCCCTTAGGTGGGGACTGTCACGTTGGCTGACCAGGTGGGATGATCTTCTGGTTGGTCATGCGGGGAGGAGCGGAAGAAGTGCGAGGGCAGCCCGTCCGGCCCTGGCGCCGGACGGGCGGGCGGGGCGCGGCGCCTTAAAGCCCCGCGGAGCGGGGTGTGGCTGGCGTGCCCGTTCCATGCCCGGTCCGGCGGGATCTTCCGGAGACGCACGGGGAACAGCGGCGACAGTCGCGCTCCGGACCAGGTCAGGAACTTGGCAGGTCAGCCGCAGTCTGCATACGGCGTCTTCCAAACTGGTGCTACAGGCCCCTGCGCCAGCACTTGACTGGGCCCAAGACTCCACCGGCCTATGCGGTCTTGGGAGTGAGGTGCGTTTTTGCCCCGAGACCGTTTAGCCTCTGCTGGTTCGCCCAGCCTCGGGCGGTTCAAGGGAGGGGTGTTCATGCAGCAGCGGGGAGTGGGCAGCGGGCTGAGAGTCGCGGCCTGGGTACTGGTGCCGCTCGGGCTGGTTCTGGCGCTGGGGA
>NZ_JBSFET010000044.1:0-53043 GCF_053594575.1 Streptomyces sp. NPDC001880 | reverse complement strand
CAAGGCGACCACCCACCCGCACAGCCACCGCCGGAAGTAACCGCACTGCTCCAGGCACTGCGGCAGGTGAAGGAGTCCAAGAACCTCTCCCTGGACGCCTTCACCCACGACACCGGCTACTCCCGCTCCTCGTGGAACCGGGTCCTCAAAGGCACCGCGTTCCCACCCCGCGCAGCCGTGGAACGACTCTGCTCCCGCCGCCGCCTGGACAAGAACACCCTCCTCGGCCTCTGGGACGCCGCCGACCGGGCCCGCCGCACCGCCGTCGGCCAGGAGGAAGCACCTCCTGGAACGGCGTCCGCTCCCGCACCGGCAGCCCCCGCACCGCCGGCAGCCCCCGCACCGCCGGCGGCCCCGGCTCCTGCACCGCCGGTGGCCCCGGCTCCCGCACCGGCAGCCCCCGCACCGCCGACAGCCCCCGCACCGCCGGCGGCCCCGGCTCCCGCACCGCCGACAGCCCCGGCTCCCGCTCCCGGCACCGCGACCCCGAATTCCGCCGCAGCGGGCAGCCCGGCTCCCGTACCGTCCACGCCCGGCCCGGTCGATCCAGCAAAGCCGGCCGCTGTCTCCCGGAACCGGATCAGAACCCTCGCGCTGATCGCCGCCGCCCTCACCGCGCTGCTGCTCGTCGGACGCTGGTACTCGGTCCACGAGACGAAGACCCCCGACGTCGTCTCCCAGCCCGAGACCGGCGGCGACAACCGACCCGGCGACGACCAGCCAGTGGCCGAAGAAACCCCCCTGCCCTCGAAGAGCACCACCCCACCGACCAAGACTCCGACAAACGACGAGAAGAAGAACAAGGACAAGGACCAGGACAAGGACCCGGACCCGGACCCCCCGGGCGAGGAGGACACGAACACGAAGTCACCGCATCCCAGCAGTTCAGCCAAGGACCAGGCCTCTCCCCCCGCCGCTGCTCCTGCCTCGCCCAGTACGGCCGCCGCGCTCGGCGCCGCCGGCCGCACCAACTGCAACTACAACTCGGACCGCACCCAGACCATGGCCAAAGGCATGGTCGGCTCGAAGGTGAAGCAGATCCAGTGCCTGCTGAACTACAACTACGACTACACGCTCACCCTCGACAGCAATTTCGGAGAGAAAACCGACGTCGCCGTACGCGCCGTCCAGAGCTGCAGCGGTCTCAAGGTCGACGGCCAGGTCGGGCCCCAGACCTGGAAGTACCTCGACACCCCCATGTCAGGCTGCGGGCACTGAGAGCCCGCGGGGCGTTCGTAGCGGAGCCCCGAACTGCTTGCCCAGGAACCACCGGCCGACCGTCCGACGAGTCGCCGTGATCCGCTCACGTTCGGCCTGGGCCTGTGGCAGTGCCGTCCGATGGCGTCGATCTGCTGCTGTGCCAGAGCGCGCCCGGCCTCGGTTCTCGCCCGGCAATCTGCTCCAGCACAGCCAGTCCCTCTCGCGAGTCGACGGGGCCGCGCGCGGCCGTGCCTCGGTGTTCACCGCGACGCGGGCAGAGCGCCATGGCACCCGGCCGGTATCCCAGGAACAGTCGGACGAGCAGACGCGGGAGAGGGGCCCGGATCGGCCCGTCCACAACGACGCCAAGGGCCCGGATCACGTCGGATCCGGGCCCTTGGCGTCGGGTTTCGATCGGGTGGGTCAGGACTTGCCCGCCGACTGCATGGAGCTCACCGCATCGGCGACTGTGCTCTGGTACAGGCCCAGCTTCGGGTCGCCCACCTTGACGTCGGGGCCGAGCGGGAAGTTCTGCGTCTCCGCGTTGGCCATGTGGTCGCCGTCGGGCAGCACGTTCATCTCGTCGACCCAGGTCACGCCGTTCTTGCCGCTCGGGTTGAGGTCGATCACCGCGATGGCGGCCGTCTTCGGCTTGACAGGGTACGCGGGCGCGCCGCCCAGGCCACCGGGGACCGCCGGCGTGATGTCCCCGCTGTGGTCCGAGGCCTTCGAGGCGCCCAGGCTGACCCGCGGGAAGTAGCTCAGGCCGCAGGAGTTCGCGCCGGTGTTGTTGATCTCGATCACGTGCTGGGTGGCCGAACCCTCCCGGGGGTACACGCGCACCGACAGGTCCGAGCTCTTGCACGGGTGCTTGTAGGCGTAGCTGTCGCTGGTGTTGCCGCCCGCGTTCGCGGAGCTGCCGGTCGTGCCCGTCTTCGAGGTGCCCGTCTTCGTGGTTCCCGTGTTCTGCGCGGTGCCGCCGGTGCCGGTCTTCGAACCGTCCGCGGTCTTCGAGGCGTCGGTGGACCCGGAGGAGCCGGTCGAAGCCGCGGCCGATGCGGCGTCGCCCGCCGGGCCGGCGGACTTCGTGCCGGTTTCGTCCCCGCCGCAGGCGGTGAGAGCCAGAGCGAGCACGGCGGTGACGGCGCCGAGAGCAGCGGTGTGCTTGCGGGTGCGGACCGTACGCATGAAATTCTCCCAGGATGAGGGTGAGACAAGGCCCGAATCCTGCGGCGAACCGCTCTCTCTGACCTCTTGACAACCAAAGCGTCCTGTGGGTCGCTCACGTTCCGCTGATGCCTCACTGACGTCCTGCTGACGTCCTCTGAATACCCCTCCAACGGGGGATGCGCGCTGCCGGGCCCGCCGTAACGCCGCCGTCGGACCCGGAACCCCGCGGAAGACGGCCGGTGCGGGGCTGACGGAGGTGCTGGGCCTTCTGACGACCGTCCCGGCCGCGGTTCGGGCCGCCGAAGAAATTCATCCGCGCCTTGCCGGACTGAACGTCCGAGGATGTACGGCGGGGGCGCGGGAGGGCGGGTAGGGTCCGGCGCCCGTCCACCGTTCGGGTGATCCGCGCTCGGGGGCCCCGCGTTGGGAGGCCCGGGAACCGGGGCCCGCCCCGCCTGTCGGAGTCCGGTCGCGTGGGCGTGTTGCGGGCCCTGGATTTGGCACAGTGCCGCTCCGCGATCAAGGAACGGGGTGGGCGCAGTGGCAGTGGTGGGACAGCCCGGGGGCCGGCAGCGGCTGAGCGATCTGGCGGGCGGCGGCGGGGACTTACTGAAGCACAGCGACGGTGCGTGGCTGCGGGCCGCCGGCGGCGCGGAGGGCATGTGCATGCACCTCGGTCCGGTGAAGTCGGAACTGGAGACCGCGCACGAGGGCCTCCTCACCGGGAACGGCGGGCTGACCGCGCTGGCGGAGCTGGGTGCCGTACGGGAGTCGTGGACACGGAGGTTCGAGGCGGCGCGAGGAGAGTGCCGGTCACTGGCCGGGAAACTGCGCGATGTCGCGCGGGCCCAGGGCGAGACGAACGAGACCGTGAAGTCCGCCTTCGGAACCGTGGCGTCGGCAGCGCGGGACGGGGCACGATGACCCTGACCTGGGCGCAGTTGCGGGACCTGAAGTGCGGTGAACTGGAAGGCGCGGCCGATGGGTGGGGCAAGGCGAGCAACCGCGCCGACGCGGGCCGGGACCGGATCGAGACGCAGCTGCTGAACGGCCTGCGGGACACGCAGCACGGCGAGGCGGCGAAGGCGGCGGTCGGACGGCTGCGGCAGATGAGCCGGAACCTGAGCTACGTCTACACGGAGTGCGGTCTGCTCCGTACGACGCTGAACAGCATGGCCCATGAACTGCGCGCCCAGCAGCGGGCGTTGCGCGAGGCGCTGGACGACGCGGAGGCCCTGAGGTTCACCGTGCACGGGGACGGTTCGGTGACGTACCCGGCGGCGGGCGAGGGCCTGATCGACGGCAGACCGCTGCCGGGCGGCGCGGCGACGGCGGGCTCCACGGCACCCGGACTGCATGCGCCCTCGGGCCTGGTCGCCCCCAACCCGAACGTGGCGAAGGCGCAGGACATCGCGGACCGGGTGGCGAAGGCCGTACGGACGGCGGCCGAGATCGACTGGCGGTACGCCCGCATCCTGCGGAAGCTGAAGGCCGAGGAGGGCCTGAAGGTCCCCAACTCGACATGGCAGGACGCGGCGGCCGACGCGGCAGCGGTACGGGACGCGGCGCGCGGCTACCTGAAGGACGCGATCCCCCGCGACGCGTCACCGGCCGAGCGGAAGGCCTGGTGGTCCGCCCTGACGGACGAACAGCGCGAGGAGTACCTCGCGGTGTACCCGGACCAGATCGGCAACTTGGACGGCATTCCGGCTCTGGTGCGGGATGCGGCGAACCGGGACAACATTCAGTTGTTGATGGGCAAGTTGGAGGGGCGGGACGACACGAAGTCGGAGACGCAGCTGGCGGCGCTGCGGGAGATTGATCGTCAGCTGCGGGCGGGCACACAGCCTCCGATGTACCTGCTCGGTATCGGGGACGAGGGTAACGGGCGGGCGATTGTCTCCTTTGGGAATCCGGACACGGCGAAGAACGTGGCGGCTTATGTCCCGGGGTTGAACACTTCGTTGGATGAAGAATTCGCCAAAGGTGATATCAAGCGTGCCTGGGATATTGCGAAGGGTGCTCATAAATACGATCACTCCACTGCGGCCATCGCGTGGCTCGGATATGACGCACCGCAATCACCGGATGGCATTGCTAGTTTATCGGTGATGGGGGCTGGCAGGGCTGAAACTGGTGGCGCCGCCTTCAATGGTTTCATGAATGGGATCTCGGCTACCAATGAAACCGGGGATCCGCACCTGACGGCAATCGGGCACTCCTACGGCTCGCGCACGGTAGGTGCGGCAACGCAATATGGCAATGGAATTCCAGGAGTTGACGACATCGTCTTAGTCGGCAGTCCGGGGGTGGGTGTCAATCGTGCTGAGGATCTCGGGGTCGGGAAGGATCACGTCTTCGTCGGGGCGGCCCAGCATGACGTGGTGACCAAGGTTCCGTCTGGGCGGGAGGCTGTCGTGGGCGCCGTGGCAACGATCGCCGCCGGCCCGGTGGTCGGGTATTTGGCGGGGGACGCTGCCGATCAAGGGGATGACGACCTTTGGTTCGGCAAGGATCCGGCGAGTGAGGCCTTCGGCGCTCGACGCTTCCCAGTCAAAGAAGGGCCTCTTCTTGTCGGTGGGCATGGCCTCTCGCTCGGTGCGCATTCCCAGTACTTCGACCCGGAGAAGGATTCCGTGTCCGCAGACAGCATCTCATTGGTCGCTGCGGGGAAGTCTCGCGATGTCGAGATGGAGGAGCCCAGGTGAGGATCCAATTTCGGGCTCTTT
The DNA here is from genome assembly GCF_053594575.1 of Streptomyces sp. NPDC001880. NCBI lineage: Bacteria > Bacillati > Actinomycetota > Actinomycetes > Kitasatosporales > Streptomycetaceae > Streptomyces > Streptomyces sp. NPDC001880. Next base: position 47,944 of record NZ_JBSFET010000044.1, on the reverse strand, counting down.
TTGCAGTGATGGCGATATCGCTGGCGTTGTCTGGCTGCGTAGAGAGATTTACTTCACCAAGTCCGGGAGGGCAGAGGGGTATGAAAATGCAGGATGCGGCGAATCGTGCCGATCAGATCCTCGATGCCGTATTGGGGGAGATCAAGCCGGAAGTCCAGTGGGCACACGGTCCAACCAGTACGGGTAGCTGCGATGTTTCTCGCATGCGTGTCGTCATGACTGTCGTGTCCGGAAGTCGAAGGGGAAATCTTCTTGGCGTTGTGGACCGCTTCTGGCGCCGGAGCGGGTACAGAATCAAGGCCGTCAACAAGAACGTAAATTTTCCGGCGATCTATGCGCAGACGAAGGACGGCTTCGGAGTCAGTCTCAGCATCGGCGGCGCAGGCCAGGTCTTCTTCGAGGTGGACAGCCCCTGCGTGGAGGAGTCGGAGGTAGCTGAATCCACTACGCCGCCGAACGGGCCCGATTACGAGGGCGTCTATCCCCTTCCCCGTCCCAACGTCCACTCCGACTTCTGGTCCGCCGAACTTACCTGACGCTGCGTCACCGCCCCTATTGACCCGTAACAGGGCGATCGGTGGGGGTAGAGGGACGGGTGGGGCGAGGCCCGGATATTGAGTCCGGCATTGGGCCCTGGGGCCCATGCCGGGCCCGCGTTGTTGTGGTCGCATACGGATACCGGGGGGAACTATCGCTGCACCCACTCACAAAGCTGGGGAGACTTGCCGTGTCGGGCATACGAGAACTAGCGGTACCGGGCGGTGCTGATTTGAGCGCCGTCGAGGTCCCTCCGGGCAGACAACCATTGTCACGCCCCTTGCAGGCGGTACTGATTCTCGTCCGACTGCTCTTCGTCCTCACCGTCGTCGGTGCGTTCGACGTGCTGGTCGTGGCCTCGTCCGTCGACGCGGTGGACGGCCGGCTGCTGGGCATGGTGCTGTACGCGTCGCTCCCCGGGATCACCGGGTTCGTGCTGTCGCTGTATCTGCGGACCGGTGGCGTCTGGATCTGGCGCGGGCTGCTGGCTGTGCAAGCCTGGCTCACGCTCGGCGCGCTGGCGACGCTGAACGACGCGGAGAACGGCCGGGGCGTGACGCAGCTGGTGCTGCCCGTCGTCGTCATCATCCTGCTGTCCAGGTCCAGTTCACGTGCCTGGTTCCGGCTCGCCCCCGAACAGCGCGTCGAGCACCGCCCGTTCAGCGTCGTCAAGCGGATGATCAAGTGGCGCCGGGACAACGGTCAGACCGCGATGGAGTACCTGGGCATGATCCTCGTGGTCGTGGCCCTTATCGGCGGGCTCGTGGCCACCGGGATCGGCGGGCAGGTGTCCGGCCAACTCCGTAACGCCATCTGCCAGCTGACCGGAAGCGCCTGCCCGCCGCCCGGCGCCATCGCCGACGGCAGCAGCGGCAACGGCAACGGCAACGGCAACGGCAACGGGAACGGCGGCGCCGACTCCGGTGGCGCCGGGTCCGAGGGCGCCACCGTGACCGGTGGTACGGGCTCCGGTGGGGCGGATGCGACCGGCGGCAGCGGAGCCGGCGGCAGCGGAACCGGGGGCAATGGGTCCGGCGGCAATGGGTCCGGCGGTAGTGGGTCCGGCGGTAGTGGGACCGGGGGGTCCGAGGCCTCGGGCGGCGCCGGCGGTGCTGGTGGTTCGGATGGAACCGGTGGTTCTTCTACAGAGGTCAACGCGGGTAGACAAACCCCGAAAGGCAACTTCGTCACCGGCGTCGTCGGTGACGGCGGTCTGCTGGGCGACATCACCGGGGCCATCGACACGATCGCGCACCCCGTGGACACCGCGAAGAACGTCGCCGACCAGTACGCGCAGGCCGCGAACAAGGCGGGCGACAAGTGGGACAAGGGCAAGTTCGTGTCCGCCGCCTGGGACATGGCCAAGGGATCCGGCGGAGGCGGCAGCGCGCTCACTGGGCTGCCCGGCTCCGGCAGCCGCGTCGAGTCGGCGGTACGGGACGGGGAGCGGCAGTACCTCAACGACCGCATCCCGCGCGGCGCCAGCGCGGCCGACCGCAAGTCCTGGTGGGAAGGTCTGACGCAGGAGCAGCGTGACCGGTACCTGGAGCTCTCCCCGGACCAGATCGGCAACCTGGACGGGATTCCGGTGGCGGACCGGGACAAGGCCAACCGCCGCAACCTGCCGAACCTGATCTCGAAGCTGGAGGGTCAGACCGACAAGAAGTCGAAGGAGCAGCTGGCCGGCCTGCGGGAGATCGACCGGCAGCTGAAGGAGGGCAGCCAGCCTCCGATGTACCTCATCGGCATCAGCGACGAGGGCAACGGCCGGGCGATCGTCTCCTACGGGAACCCCGACACCTCGAAGAACGTGTCGGCCTACGTGCCGGGGCTGAACACCTCCCTCGACGAGGAGTTCGCGAAGAACGACCTCAAGCGCGCCCGTGACACCGCGATCGGCGCCCAGGGCTACGACCCGTCCAGCGCGGCGATCGTCTGGCTCGGCTACGACGCACCGCAGACACCGGACGGACTGTCCAGCCTCGCGGTCGCGGGCACCAGCCGGGCGAAGAAGGGTGGCGCGGCCTACTCCGACTTCATGGGCGGCATCACGGCCACCAACCAGAACAAGGACCCGCACATCACGGCCATCGGGCACTCCTACGGCTCACGCACCGTCGGTGCCGCGACCCAGCGCTCCGGCGGTATTCCGGGAGTGGACGACATCATCCTGGTCGGCAGCCCCGGCGTGGGCGTGGACCGGGCCGTGGACCTCGGAGTCGGTGCCGGGCACGTTTTCGTCGGCGCCGCGGAGAACGACCCGGTGACCAAGCTCCCGTCCAAGACGCAGGTCGTCGTGGGTGGGATCGGGATGATCCTGGGTGGTCCGGCCGGTGCGTACGCCGCAGGGGACCTGGCCGACCCGGGCGACGACGACCTCTGGTTCGGCAAGGACCCGGCGAGCAAGGCCTTCGGGGCCAAGCGGTTCCCGGTGGCCCCGGGCCAGCCGGTGGTCAGTGGTGACGGTGTGAGCTTCGACGCGCACTCCAACTACTTCAACCCGGTACGGGACGCCATGTCCGCCGACAGCATCGCCCTTATCGTGTCGGGACACGCCGACCGGCTCAAGATGGAGGAACAGCGATGAGGCGCAGGTTCCAGATCGTTGCGGTGACTCTGGCTGTCGGCTTCGCGCTGTCCGCCTGCGGCAGCGAGAATGCGCAGACGGGTGCGAATACGAGCACCACGGCCACGAAGAGCGCCAAGGGCACCGAGGGCACCAAGGGGAGCAGTATGGACATGCAGGATGCTGCCGACCGGGCCGACAGCATGCTCGACGCCGTGCTGAAGAAGATCGACCCCGAGGTGCAGTGGGCCCACGGTCCGACGACCAAGGGCAGCTGCGATGTGACGCGCAGGCGCACCGTCATGACCATCGTGTCCCCGGACCGCAGGCAGAGCTTCCTCGACCAGGTCGAGCAGTTCTGGCGCGCGAGCGACTACCGCATCAAGGCGAAGAACAACGACACGGAGTTCCCGGCGGTCTACGCGGTGACGAAGGACGGCTTCGGCATCAGCGTGAGCATTCGCGCCAAGGGGCAGGCCTTCTTCGAGGCGGACACCCCCTGCGTGAAGGAGTCGAAGGTAGCCGACTCCGAGTCCAAGCCGAACGGTCCGGCCTACAAGGGCGTCTACCCGCTCCCCAGCCCCAATGTCCGCTCCGACTACTGGTCCGCCGGGGCGTCCTGACGGTCGCTCGGATGCTCTGCCACCCGGGTGCGCCGGTCGATCCGGCCGGTGCACCCGGTGCGCCGGGCAGACGGCTCCGTGCGCCGGATTGGGCGGCCGGTGCCCCCCAGTGACCCGGAAGACTCGTACACACCGTCGAAAACGCCCATGAACGCGTGCCTGATGGGGGATGGTTGAGGGGTGCGAAAATTCTGGGTGGTCGGTGGCATCGGTGTCGGCATGGCCATGTGCTTCGTGGCGTTGCTCGTCGTCGGTACGTACTCCGCCGCCGCCGGACTCTCGGGTTCCGGCGGCGGCGCCGTTGCGCTGGCCAAGGGGGCCGTGCCCGCGAAGTACCAGGCCCTGGTGGAGAAGTGGGGCAACCTCTGCCCCGCCATCAACCCCGCCCTGCTCGCCGCCCAGCTGTACCAGGAGAGCGGGTGGAACCCCCGGGCCGAGAGCCCCGCCGCCGCGCAGGGCATCGCACAGTTCATCCCGGGCACCTGGGCCGCACACGGCATCGACGGGGACAAGGACGGCGACCGGGACGTATGGGATCCGGCCGACGCGATCCCCTCCGCCGCGTCCTACGACTGCGAACTGGCCGGCTATGTGAAGAAGGTGCCGGGGGACCAGACGGACAACATGCTGGCCGCGTACAACGCCGGCGCGTACCGGGTGATCCGGTCCGGTGGGATTCCGGACATCTCGGAGACGCAGAACTACGTCACCATCATCCGCTCCCTGGAGAAGAGCTTCGCCCGGCCCGTCGGCCGCGTGCAGCCCTCGGAGCAGGCGGCCGGGGCGATCTACTTCGCGCAGAAGAAGCTCGGTACGCCGTACCTCTGGGGCGGCAACGGCACACCCGAGCAGAACGGGCGGTTCGACTGCTCGGGGCTGACCCAGGCGGCGTACCGGACCGTGGACATCGAGCTGCCCCGGGTGGCGAACGATCAGTACAACGCCGGGCCGCACCCCTCCCGGAACGAGCTGCTCCCGGGTGACCTGGTGTTCTTCTCGAACGACCTGGGCAACTCGCGGGCCATCCATCACGTGGGGCTCTACGTCGGCGGCGGGTACATGATCAACGCTCCGTACACCGGGGCCGTGATCCGGTTCGACAAGATCGACACGCCCGATTACTTCGGCGCGACGCGCGTGACCAAGGACGGGGCCGCCGCCCTTCCGACGCCCCGGCCGGCGGCATGACGCGGTGTCGGCGGTGGCCGGAACTCTCTGTGAAGCCTGGGCCCTGAACTGCGGCGACGAGTCACTCTTCGATAACGTCATGGTGATCATTCGGTGGAGAGCGGAACGCACGCACTGGAGGGGTCGTTCCCTGGGTGGACCGGGACGACGGCGCATCGACCACGCGGCGCAGCACCGACTTACGCAGTAGTGATTCACGCAGTGATCGAACCGACACGGGGGTTCGTCAAGGCGGTGCACACCGGTGTGCCCGCGGCAGCAGACAAGGCAAGGGGCCGCAGCAGATGGCTGGACTCGCACTGGATGGGTCGAACCCCGATGTCAGCCTGCTCTACGACATCAACGGACTCGCGAAGTCCGCTCCCACCTGGTTCGACCGGGTCATGGAGTTCGTCGGTGAGTACGGAATCATGCTCGGCATGGTCCTGGTGGTCCTGTGGTGCTGGTGGAGCGTGCGCCGGCGCGGCACGGTCGACGACTCGGTGACGGCGGTCGCCGGGATCGTCTGGGCACCGCTCGCCGCCGGGATCGCACTGCTGATCAACATCCCGATCCGTGGATTCGTGCACCGGCCCCGCCCGTTCAAGGACCACCAGGGGCTGGAGGTCCTGGTGTCCGGGAAGAACGACTTCTCCTTCGTGAGCGACCACGCCACGATGGCGATGGCGCTGGCCGTCGGGATCTTCGTGGCCAACCGGAAGTTCGGCATCGCCGCGATCGCACTCGCCCTCGTGGAGGGCTTCTGCCGGATCTACATGGGTGTCCACTATCCGACCGACGTCATCGGTGGATTCGCGCTCGGCACGGCCGTCGCCCTGCTGCTGGCCCCGCTCGCGATGATGCTGCTGACCCCGCTGACGGCGGCCGTCTCGCGGTCGGACCGGTTCGGCCGGCTTGTACGGTCCCGCCGGCCGGTGCCGATGGCGGCGGCCGGGGGCCGGGCCGGGGCGGTCGGGATCCCCGAGCCGCGTCCGGGCGTTGGCGGCGGGGACGGCGAGAAGGACCTGGCCGCGTAGGACCCGATCGTGCAGGGCTTGGCCGTGCAGGGCCTGGCCGCGTAGGACCCGATCGCGCAGGGCCCGATCGCGCAGGGCCCGATCGCGCAGGGCCTGGCCGCGTAAGGCCCGACCGTGGAGGGCCTGGCTGCGTAGGACCCGATCGCGTAGGACCCGACCGTGCAGGGCATGGTGGCCGGCAGGACGTGACCGCGCGTCAGAGCGCCTGCGGGAAGGCGAAGAGGCGCTCCGGGTCGTACTGCTTCTTCAGATCGGTGAGCCGGTCGGCCGCCGAGCCGTAGTAGGCCCGGCGCCAGTCGGTCAGCGCCGGGTCCGTGTAGTTCTGGTACGCCGCTCCGGACGCGTGCCGCCGCATCGCCGCATGAGTGTTTTTCAGCCAGTCCTGCTGGGCGCTGCCCGCCGTACCGGGGTTCCAGGAACCGATGTACTGGGCGAGCACGCGTGAGCCCCGGTGGACGAACGCCGTCGACTGCGGGGAGACCCGGTTGATCGCCCCGCCGAGCGCGGTGAGCATGATGGAGCCGCCACCGCCGCCCTGTGTCACGGGAATCCGGGTGAACGCCTCGGCCCGGTCGAGCAGGGCCTGCACACCCGCCGGGGACAGGGAGCGGTCGTAGAAGTCGGAGGCGGCGGCGTACGTCTCGCGCTGGAGCGTGCCCTGGGCGGTGCGGCCGGGCGTCGTCCCCGGCAGATGGCACTGCGCGTCGCTGATGCCGGAGCAGCCCGCGTACACCAGCATCGACTCCTGGTAGCTGCGGCGGCGCAGCGAGACGGAGGAGGCGGAGGCGCCGATCCGGTCGGCGAGGCGGTCGACGGCGTTCTGCAGGTCCCCGTACGTACCGAGGCTGAACGCGGCGACCGAGACGGTCGGGTTGCCGCCTCCGGGGCCGGCGGCGAGGTGTGCGGAGGACCAGATCTCGTCGGGCTGGGACGGGCCCCACTCCTGCCAGGCCGTGACGACGGACCGGGCGCGGGACCACGGCCACGACATGTACGCGGTGACGGTCTGCGGGGCCGGGCGGGTTCGGAAGGTCAGCTCGGTGACCACGCCGAAGTTGCCGTTGCCCGCGCCGCGCAGTGCCCAGAAGAGGTCCGGGTGGTGCTTGGCGTCCACGGTGAGGGTCTTGCCGTCGGCCGTGACGAGGGTCGCCGCGGTCAGGCTGTCGCAGGTCAGGCCGTACGCGCGGGAGGCGACGCCGTGGCCGCCGCCGAGGGCGAGGCCGGAGATGCCGACGGTGGGGCAGGAGCCGCCGGGGATCGTCAGGCCGCCGCGGGCGAGTCCCTGGTAGACATCGATGAGCTTGGCGCCCGCGCCGATCGTGCCGCTTTGCTCGACGCGGGACAGTGACGAGACGTCGAGGACGAGGTGCCCGTCCCCGCTCGACCAGCCCGCGTACGAGTGGCCGCCGCCGCGGATGGAGACGGGGGTACCCGTGCGGCGGGCGAAGGACAGGCACTCGCAGATGTCCGCCTCGTGCTCCACGTAGGCGACGGCTGCTGGTTCCAGGCCGTCGAAGCGGGTGTTGTAGAGCTGACGGGCGGTCGGATAGGAGGCGTCCTGGGGCCGCACGACCCTGCCGTCGAGGCTGCCGGCCAGGGCGGACCAGTCGGCCGGTCCGGCGGGGGAGGGCTTCGGCGGGGCCGATGAGGCCGGTGGGGCCGACGGGGCGGGAGAGCTCCCGGTGTTCCCCGTGCTTCCCGCGCCGTCGTCGTTCCCGGCGCCGTCCGCAGTACCGGAAGTGCCGCTGCAGGAGGCGGTGGTGACGCCGGTGAGTGCTGCCGCGGCACCCGCGGTGAGCACGGTGCGTCGGGCGGGCAGGGTCGGCAGGTTCATCGGATCTCCGAGTCTTGGCGCTGACGTGCCGGACGGTGGGGGTGACGGAGGCCGGGTGCGGTGCGGCCGGGTGTGGGGGTTCGGCCGGAGAGGTCAGGGGGCCGCGCGGTGCTCCGCGGCGTCCGTACGCGCCCGGTCCCTGGAGCGGCGGGCCGGTCCGGACCAGCCGCAGGCACAGCGTGCGGTGCAGAAGGAGCCGCGCTCCACGGTCGTGGGGTCGTGTCCGGCAGGCGCGGCGGCGGGGGCGGTCGGTGGGACCTCGGCGGTGTGTCGCTCATGCACCCGTTCACGGTACTGGGCAGGGCCACCCGGCGGTGTGGCCCACGGGGCGGCGTGACGGGGGACACGGGGCGTCGTTATGCGGAACGGATGGGCCTCTCGGGCAGGTGTTACGGCGTTGGGGGTTGGCAGGCGATGGTGGTGCGGCAGCACAGGTCCGGAGGCGGGGCGCGCGCTGTCTGTGCCCTCGCCGTGGTGGGCGTGATGGCGGCGACCGCCGGATGTTCGGGCAGCGGTGGCGGCGGTGACCGTGCCGTGGCCGACGACCGGGGCGGGGCCGACGCGGTCCACCGTGCGGCCGCGGTGCTCGCGGGGACGGTGAGCGGGACCGGAAAGGCGGTGGCGGAGTTCGCCCCCGCCTCCGGGGCCGCCGCCTCCCGGGCCGCCGTCGGCACCGCCGAGGTGCGTACGTCGATGGAGACCGCGGCGGGCGGGACGCGGGTGACCATCAGGGGCCGGGGCTCGTACGACTTCCGCAGCCGCCGGGGCCGGCTCACGGTCGTGTTGCCCAAGGACGCCGCCGGTGAGGACGAGCACCGCCCCATCACCGAACTGCTGGCCCCGGGCGCGCTCTACATGATGAACCGGGGCTCCGGAGTGCCTGCGGACAAATGGGTCAGGGTCGACACGACGGCCCTGGAGGACGGCAATCTCGTCACCGGCGGGGTGACCGATCCGATGGCTGCCGCCGAGCTGCTGCGCGGGGCGCGGCAGGTGACGTACGTGGAGAAGACCGTGCTCGCCGGGGTCCCCGTGCGGCACTACCGGGGGACGGCGGACATCGGGCTGGCGGCGCGCGAGGCCGCGCCCGGGTCGCGCGGGGCACTGGCCGCCGCAGCGAAAGGGTTCCGCACGGACACAGTGCCCTTCGACGCGTACCTCGACGAGCAGGGGCGGCTGCGCAAGGTGCGCCACCGGTTCAGCTTCGCCAACGAGGGGCCGGCGGTGGAAGTTGTGTCGACCACACTGCTGTACGGGTTCGGGATGCCGGTCTCCGTAAGCCTGCCGAAGGACCGCGACATCTATACGGGGCAGATCCGACAGCGGTAGCCGAGGGGCGGACGGGTGCGGGCGGAGGCATGGGCATGCCGGCGGCGGTGAAATGGTCCGTCCGTGCCATGCGCGGCGTGTGCTCCGCTCCCTACGCTAGGAAGCCGGCGACGGCAGTGAGAGGTGAGTGACGTGGTGACGCTCAGCGCGCGGACCGTATCGGACCATGTGGCCCTCGCCGAGATCGAGCTCTGCGGCGAGCTGATGATCGCCGCGTCGGCCGCGATCGGGGAACGGCTCAGCGCGGACCGCATCGACGAGGTGCTCAACGTCCGGGCGATCACCGAGCGGACCACCGTCCCCCGGCAGGGAGACCACCGGGGGTGAGCGCGGACCTGCGGGCCCGAGGCCCCGCCATCAGGTGCGCAGCAGCCGGGCGATCGCCTTCGTGGCTTCCTCGACCTTGGCGTCGATCTCCTCGCCGCCCTTGACCGCCGCGTCCGCGACGCAGTGCCGCAGGTGCTCCTCCAGCAGCTGGAGGGCGAACGACTGGAGCGCCTTCGTGGACGCCGAGACCTGGGTCAGTATGTCGATGCAGTAGACGTCCTCGTCGACCATGCGCTGGAGGCCGCGGATCTGGCCCTCGATCCGGCGCAGTCGCTTGAGGTGTTCGGCCTTCTGATGGTGATAACCGTGTATACCCCGGTCGTGATCGGTGACGGCGGATTCCGTCTCCGCGGTGGTCCTGGTGGTCTCGGTGGTGGTCATTACTGCCTCCCGCATTCCCTTTACCCTGGCGCCTATATACCCCTGGTGGGTATATTCTAGCGAATTCGGCTAAAACGTGACCGGGGGCCCCTGCAGATCACTGTGTCCGATGCGCGACACTGAAGAACGCCGGTTAGCCGTGGCCGGATGATGCGCCTAGCATCAGCCTGACCGAATCCAAAGCACCCCGAGGACCCCACGTGCGCTTTCGTCTGACCCCCAGGGAGACGAGCTTCTACGACATGTTCTCCGCGTCCGCGGACAACATCGTCACGGGCTCGAAACTCCTGATGGAACTGCTCGGGGCGGATTCTGCCTCCCGAGCCGAGATCGCGGAGCGCATGCGGGCAGCGGAGCACGCGGGGGACGATGCCACCCACGCGATCTTCCACCAGCTGAACTCCTCTTTCATCACGCCGTTCGACCGTGAGGACATTTACAACCTCGCCTCGTCGCTCGACGACATCATGGACTTCATGGAGGAGGCCGTCGACCTGGTCGTGCTGTATCAGGTCGAGGAACTTCCCCGTGGCATTGCCCAGCAGATCGAGGTGCTGGCCCGTGCGGCCGAGCTGACCGCCGAGGCGATGCCGGGTCTGCGGACGATGGACAATCTCACCGAGTACTGGATCGAGGTCAACCGCCTGGAGAACCAGGCCGACCAGATCCACCGCAAACTGCTCGCCCATCTCTTCAACGGCAAGTACGACGCCATCGAGGTGCTGAAGCTCAAGCAGATCGTGGACGTGCTGGAAGAGGCGGCCGACGCGTTCGAGCACGTCGCCAACACGGTGGAGACCATCGCGGTCAAGGAGTCCTGAACCACGTGGACACCTTTGCGCTGATCGTGACCATCGGTGTCGCGCTCGGCTTCACGTATACGAACGGTTTCCACGACTCGGCGAACGCCATCGCCACCTCCGTCTCCACCCGGGCGCTCACCCCCCGCGCTGCGCTGGCGATGGCCGCGGTGATGAACCTCGCCGGCGCGTTCCTGGGCAGCGGGGTCGCCAAGACCGTCAGTGAGGGGCTGATCGCGACGCCCGAGGGCGCCAAGGGGATGGGAATCCTCTTCGCCGCGCTCGTCGGCGCGATCATCTGGAACCTCATCACCTGGTACTTCGGGCTGCCGTCCTCGTCCTCGCACGCCCTGTTCGGCGGCATGGTCGGCGCGGCGCTGGCCGGCGGGACGCTGGTGCACTGGGACGGGGTGCTCAACAAGGTCATCATCCCGATGTTCGTCTCGCCGATCATCGGCCTGGTCGTCGGCTATCTGGTGATGGTCACGATCATGTGGATATTCCGGAAGACGAACCCGCACAAGGCCAAGCGCGGCTTCCGGATCGCACAGACGGTCTCGGCCGCGGGCATGGCGCTCGGCCACGGTCTGCAGGACGCGCAGAAGACCATGGGCATCGTGGTGATGGCGCTGGTCATCGCCGACATCGAGAGCCCGAGCGACCCGATCCCGGTCTGGGTGAAGCTGGTCTGCGCGCTGATGCTCTCGCTGGGTACGTACGCGGGTGGCTGGCGCATCATGCGGACGCTCGGCCGGAAGATCATCGAGCTGGACCCGCCGCAGGGGTTCGCGGCGGAGGCGACCGGTGCGTCGATCATGTTCGGCTCGGCGTTCCTGTTCCACGCGCCGATCTCCACGACGCATGTGATCACCTCGGCGATCATGGGTGTGGGCGCCACGAAGCGGGTGAACGCCGTGCGCTGGGGCGTCGCCAAGAACATCATCCTGGGCTGGTTCATCACGATGCCGGCCGCGGCGCTGGTCGCCGCCGCGAGCTACGGGGTCGTGTTCCTGCTCTTCGGCTGACGGCCCGCCGCGGTCACGGCGGTACGGAAACGGGGCCGCCCCCACTCCCTTCACGGGGAGCGGGGGCGGCCCCTTCGCCTTGCGGTGGCACCGCCATGCAGCACCTCAAGGCAGTTCTGGGGACGAGGCCGGTTCGCCCAAGGGGCGAAACGGTCCGCCGGTGGAGACCCACCACCGGGCGCGACCACCCACACCCCCGGGCCGCGTCGGCCCCGTAGCCGGGCGACTTGGGGCGTGTTTCGAAAGTCCCGCCCGGTCGGGGGCGCCTGGTGCGCGCCCGACCCCGCCCTCCGGGCGGACGACGCTGCTTTCGAAACACGCCCTAACCGAAGCGGCCCGAGATGTAGTCCTCGGTGGCCTGGACGGACGGGTTGGAGAAGATGCGTTCCGTCTCGTCGATCTCGATGAGCTTGCCGGGCTTGCCGACCGCCGCGAGGTTGAAGAAGGCCGTGCGGTCCGAGACCCGGGCCGCCTGCTGCATGTTGTGGGTCACGATGACGATCGTGAAGCGTTCCTTCAGCTCGCCGATCAGGTCCTCGATGGCGAGGGTGGAGATCGGGTCCAGGGCGGAGCACGGCTCGTCCATCAGCAGCACCTCCGGCTCGACCGCGATCGCGCGGGCGATGCACAGACGCTGCTGCTGACCGCCGGAGAGACCGGAGCCGGGCTTGTTCAGCCGGTCCTTGACCTCGTTCCAGAGGTTGGCGCCGCGCAGCGACTTCTCGACGATGTCGGTCAGCTCGCTCTTCTTGTACGAGCCGTTCAGCCTGAGGCCGGCGGCGACGTTGTCGAAGATCGACATGGTCGGGAACGGGTTCGGGCGCTGGAAGACCATGCCGACCGTGCGGCGCACGGTGACCGGGTCGACGTTCGCCCCGTACAGGTTCTCGTCGTCCAGCAGCACCTTGCCCTCGACGCGGCCACCGGGGGTGACCTCGTGCATGCGGTTCAGGGTGCGCAGGAAGGTGGACTTGCCGCAGCCGGACGGGCCGATGAAGGCGGTCACGGAGCGGGGCTCCACGGTCATCGAGATGTCCTCGATGGCGAGGTGGGAGCCGTAGTAGGCGGACAGGCCGCTGACGTCGATGCGCTTGGCCATCTGAATCACTGCTTCTTTCGTGCCGCGGTCAGCGGCCGGTCTTCGGGGCCTTCCAGCGGGCGATGCCGCGGGCCACCAGGTTGAGGATCATGACGAAGGCGATCAGAACCAGCGCAGCGGCCCAGGCACGGTCGTACGACTGGTCGGTACCGACCTTGTACTGCTCCCAGATGTAGAAGGGGAGCGAGGACTGCGCGCCTTGGAACGGGTTGGTGTTGATCAGCTGGCTGCCGAAGACCAGCAGCATGATCGGCGCGGTCTCACCGGCGATGCGGGCGATCGCGAGCATCACACCGGTGGTTATGCCGCCTATCGCGGTCGGGAGGACGACCTTCAGGATGGTGCGCCACTTCGGGACGCCGAGGGCGAGCGATGCCTCGCGCAGCTCGTTCGGGACGAGCTTGAGCATCTCCTCGGTGGAGCGGACCACGACCGGCATCATCAGGATCGTGAGCGCCAGCGCGCCCATCAGGCCGGACGGCTGGGTATGCGTCATCAGCATGATCGACAGGATGAAGAGACCCGCGACGATGGACGGGATGCCCGTCATGACGTCGACGAAGAAGGTCACGGCCCTGGCCAGGGCGCCCTTGCCGTACTCCACCAGGTAGATGGCGGTCAGCATGCCGATCGGGGCGGCGATCAGGGTGGCGATGCCGACCTGCTCCAGCGTTCCGATCAGCGCGTGGTAGACACCGCCGCTCGGCTCGGAGCCGAGCACGCCGGCCATGGAGTGGGTCAGGAAGTAGACGTCCAGGCGCTCCGCGCCGCGGCTGATCGTCGTCCACAACAGCGAGGCGAGCGGAACGACGGCCAGCAGGAAGCAGACCCAGACGATGCTGGTGGCGAGCCGGTCCTTGGCCTGGCGCCGGTTCTCGACGACCGAGGTCGTGATGTACGAGATGACGACGAAGAGGAGGGCGGAGACCAGCCCCCACTGGGTGCGGCTCTGCCAGCCCGCCGCCAGGCCGGTGCCCACGCCCAGCGCGAGCGCGACGGCCGCGAAGGCGAAGGGGGCCCAGCGGGGCAGTGCCCGGCTGCTCAGGCTCGTCGAGCGCGTGGGCGCCGTCGGGGCGGGGCGTTCCTGTATGCCGGTGTTGGCTGCCTGGCTCATGCGTTGGCCCCCGAGTATTCCTTGCGGCGGGCGATGATCAGCCGGGCCGCGCCGTTGACCAGCAGGGTGAGGACGAAGAGTACGAGGCCGGAGGCGATCAGGGCGTCACGCCCGAACTCGTCGGCCTCGTCGAACTTCGCGGCGATGTTCTGGGCGAAGGTGCCGCCACCCGGGTTGAGCAGGTGCCCGGAGATGACGAAGCTCGGCGACAGGACCGTGGCGACGGCCATCGTCTCGCCGAGCGCGCGGCCCAGGCCCAGCATCGAGGCGGAGATCACGCCGGAGCGGCCGAAGGGGAGCACCGAGAGGCGGATGACCTCCCAGCGGGTGGCGCCCAGCGCGAGGGCGGCTTCCTCGTTCATCCTCGGGACCTGGAGGAAGACCTCGCGGCTGACGCTGGTCACGATCGGCAGGATCATGATCGCGAGCAGGATGCCGACGGTGAAGAGCGAGCGGGCGACGCCGACCTCGGTCTTCTCGAAGATGTACGTCCAGCCGAAGAACTGGTCGAGCCAGAGGTTCAGGCCCTCCAGGTACGGGACGAGTACGAGGGCGCCCCAGATGCCGTACACGATGCTCGGCACTGCGGCGAGCAGATCGACGACGTACGCGAGGGGTGCGGCCAGCTTGCGCGGCGCGTAGTGCGAGATGAACAGGGCGATGCCGACGGCGACCGGGACGGCGATGGCCATCGCGATGACCGAGCTGACGACCGTGCCGAAGAGGAGGACCGCGATGCCGAAGACCGGCGGGTCGCCGGCCGGGTTCCAGTCGAAGGTGGTGAAGAAGTTGCCTTCGTTCTTGGAGATGGCGAGCGAGGCGCGGTAGGTCAGGAACACGGCGATCGAGGCCATGATCACGAGCAGCAGAATGCCCGAGCCCCTGGAGAGGCCCAGGAAGATCTTGTCGCCCACGCGGCCGGACTTGGTCCCGGCACGCTTGAGCGCCACCGGCGGGGCCGGCGGCTTGTCTATCGGTGTGGTGGAAGCCATGGTCTTTCCGGTCTGTGTGGGGGAGCGGTCCAGCTCCCCTGGCGGCGGTGCACCGGATGGGTGGTGGCGGACCGGTCCGGAGGGGTGCACCGGACCGGTCCGCCGGATGTTGCCTGTGTTGCTGGTGGCGCTTGCGCGTCCTGGTTACGAGAGGGAGGCGATGGTCTCGCGGACCTTGCTGTTGATCTCGGCCGGGATCGGCGCGTAGCCGGCCTCGGTGAGGAGCTTCTGGCCCTCGTCACTGGCGGTGTAGTTCAGGAAGGACTTGACCGTGGGAAGGGTCTCGGCCTTGTTGCCCTTGTCGCAGACGATCTCGTACGTCACCAGGACGATCGGGTAGGCACCCTCGGCCTTGGTCGTGTAGTCGATGTCCAGCGCCAGGTCCTTGCCGGTGCCCTTGATCTTGGCGGCGGCGATGGCCTTGGAGGCGTTCTCCGGGGTGGCCTCGACCGGGGCGCCGCTACCGGTGTCGATGTCGACGGTGGAGATCGACTGCGAGGTGGCGTAGCTGAGCTCGAAGTAGCCGATCGAGCCGTCGACCTGCTTCACCTGGGCGGCGACACCGGCGGAGCCGGACGCGGCCTGGCCACCGGGGGCCGGCCACTTCTTCTCGGCCTCGTACTTCCAGTCGTTCGGGGCGGCCGCGCCGAGGTACTTGCCGAGGTTCTGCGTGGTGCCGGAGTCCTCGGAGCGGTGGAAGGCCTGGATGTCCTTGTCCGGGAGCTTCGCGTCGCTGTTGAGCTTGGCGATCGCCGGGTCGTTCCACTTCTTGATCTTGCCGTCGAAGATCTTGGCGAGCGTGGGGGCGTCCAGCGTGAGGTTGTCGACACCCTCCAGGTGGTAGCCGATGGCGATCGGGCCGCCGACCATCGGGAGGTTGATGCCCTGGCCGCCCTTGCAGATCTTCTTCGATTCGGCGACCTCCTCGGGCTTCAGCGCCGAGTCGGAGCCGGCGAAGCCGACCGTGCCCTGGTTGAAGGCGACGATGCCCTCGCCGGAGGAGGACGACTTGTAGTTGATCTCCACGCCGGAGCAGCCGGCCATGTAGTTCTTGGCCCAGAGGTCCATCGCGTTCTTCTGCGCGCTGGAGCCGGAGGCGGGCAGCTGGCCCTTGGCGTCGTCACACTTGATGTTCGACGCGGCGCTCGTCTTGCCGCCGTTGCCGCCGGCCGTGCCGCTGTTGTCGTCCGAACCGCACGCCGTGAGGACCAGGGCGCCGGAGACGGCGAGGGCACCGAGCGCGGTGGCACGAAGCCGGTTCTTGCGCTGAAGCTTCACTTTTCGGGTGTTCCTTCCAGGAGCCGCCGAGGTCTTGTTCGTTCTACGACGGCGTGCGATGTGGTGGGTGCTCCGGCGTTGCGCCGCGCACCGTGCACTGCCGAAGTTAGGCAGAACAGGTGAAGCGGCCTACGGGGGAGAGTGAACGGGAGGTGAACCATGTCGGACGGCGCGGTTCTGGACCGGATCAGGCGCCGGGCAGGATCGAGAGCAGGGCGTCCAGCAGATCCCGGTCGCGGGGCTGGGTGAGGCGGGTCCGGGCCGCCGCCGGGGGGAGCCAGCTCACCCGGTCGACCTCGCTGCCGGGCACGAAGGAGCCGCCGGTCGCCTCGGCCGCCCAGTAGGCGACCTCCTTGGGCCGGCCGTTCGCGAGATAGCGGACCGTGGGGAGCGGGGCTCCGGGGGCGCAGTGGTGGCCGGTCTCCTCCAGGACCTCGCGCCGGGCGGCGTCCAGCGCCGGCTCGCCGCGCTTCAGCTTGCCCTTGGGGTGCGACCAGTCGTCGTAACGGGGCCGGTGGACCAGGCAGATCTCCAGCTCGCCGGAGCGCTCCGAGCGGCGCCACAGCACGCACCCCGCGGCGAGCACCGGCCCGTTCGCGGTGCGCCCGCCGCGGGCGCCCACCGCCGGACTCATGGTGCGGTCACGGCCGCGGCGGTGTACGGCCAGCTCGCCCGGAACACGCCGCGGGCCGCCTCCACCGCATGGCGCTGATCGGCGTGGAGCACCCCCAGGGCGTACGCGGTCGCGGGTGCGATGCGGGGCGTGCGGGCCGCCGACGCCGCCGCGGCGGCCGCCTCCGAGGCGTCCCGGTGCAGATCGAGCGCGCGGCCCGGCGCGGCCAGGACCGGATCGGGGGCGCCCCGCACCACCTCGTGGGCGTACCGGTGCAGCCGCAGCAGCAGCCGGGTCCGGTGCCAGGGCGCGTCCTGCGCCTCGTTGTACGGCTCGACCGCCTGGCCGGAGGGGAGCGCCGCCACCGCGCTGAGCAGTTGCTGTTCGGCCCGGTCGGCGGGCCCGTGCAGCATCTCCTCGGCCTGGGCCGCGGCCGCCGGGGCGAGCGGGACCTCCGAGGCGAGCAGCGCGACGGCGTCGGCCACCGCGTGGAAGCGGGAGGAGCCGAGCGCCTGGAGCGCGGCGGAGTGGGCGCGGGTCCGGGCGAGGGTCAGCTGCCGTTCGAGGAGGGCTCCGGCGCGGGCCGCGCCGACGCCGAGGGCGGCGCGCTCCTTGTCGGCGGCGCTGTCGGCGCCGGCCCCGTTGCAGGCGGTGGGCAGCGAGGTGCCGGACAGGGCGTGCAGCGCTTCGAGGAGCCGGCCCAGCCGGGTCGCGTAGGCGTGTTCCCTGGCCAGGGTGCCCGAGAGCCAGGCAAGTTCGGTACGGAGCTGCTCGGCCCAAGTGGTGTCCAGCGCCACCCGGAAGGTGTGCAGTGTGCCGCTGATCCGGCGCGAGGAGCGGCACAGTGCGCCGGCGGCCTCCTCGGCTCCGTGGGTTCCGGCGTCCGTGGGGGCGCTGTTCTCGCGGTGCAGGCGCAGGCTGCGGAGGAATTCGGCGGCCTGTTCCTGAAGGTAGGGCGCGAGCACCGCGCCTGCCGTGAGGTCCGCCTGCGTCGTCTGGTGGTCATGGCGTCGCACGCCGGCGCCTCCGGGCGTCAATGAGCATTTCCTGTACGTGCCGCAGCGGCTGGCCGTCCCCGTCCGTGGCGTGCCGGGTCCAGTTCCCGTCGGGACCCAGGTGCCAGGAGGAGGTGGTGTCGGCCATGCCGGTCTCCAGGAGACGGTTGAGTGCGGCGCGGTGGGCGGGATCGGTGACCCGGACCAGTGCTTCGATCCGGCGGTCGAGGTTGCGGTGCATCATGTCGGCGCTGCCGAGCCACACTTCGGGTTCGCCGCCGTTGCCGAAGGCGAAGACCCGGGAGTGTTCGAGGAAGCGGCCCAGTACCGAGCGGACCCGGATGTTCTCGGAGAGACCGGCGACGCCGGGGCGGATCGCGCAGATGCCGCGTACCCAGACGTCCACCGGCACGCCGGCCGTCGCGGCCCGGTAGCAGGCGTCGATGACGGCCTCGTCGACCATCGAGTTGACCTTGATGCGGACGTAGGCGGACCGTCCGGCCCGCTGGTGGGTGATCTCCTTGTTGATCCGGGCGATCAGCCCGTCCCGCAGGGATTTCGGGGCGACCAGGAGCCGGCGGTAGGTCTCGCGGCGGGAGTAGCCGGAGAGCCGGTTGAAGAGGTCGGAGAGGTCCGCGCCGACCTGCGGGTCCGCGGTCAGCAGGCCGAGGTCCTCGTAGAGCCGGGCCGTCTTGGGGTGGTAGTTGCCGGTGCCGACGTGGGAGTAGCGGCGCAGGGTGTCGCCCTCCTGCCGGACGACGAGCGAGAGCTTGCAGTGGGTCTTGAGGCCGACGAGGCCGTAGACGACATGGCAGCCCGACTCCTCCAGCTTCCGCGCCCACTTGATGTTGGCCTGCTCGTCGAAGCGGGCCTTGATCTCCACGAGTACCAGGACCTGCTTGCCGGACTCGGCGGCGTCGATGAGGGCGTCCACTATCGGTGAGTCGCCCGAGGTCCGGTACAGGGTCTGCTTGATGGCGAGGACGTCGGGGTCGCCGGCGGCCTGCTCCAGGAAGGCCTGTACGGAGGTGGAGAACGAGTCGTACGGGTGGTGCAGGAGCACGTCGCGTTCGCGCAGCGCGGCGAAGATGTCGGGCGCGGAGGCGGATTCGACCTCGGCGAGATCGCGGTGGGTGCCGGCGATGAACCTGGGGAACTTCAGCTCGGGCCGGTCCAGCGAGGCTATGCCGAAGAGCCCGGTCAGATCGAGCGGTCCGGGCAGCGGGTAGACCTCGGCGTCGGACACCTTCAGCTCGCGCACCAGCAGGTCCAGTACGTACGGGTCGATGGACTCCTCGACCTCCAGGCGGACCGGCGGGCCGAAGCGGCGCCGCATGAGCTCCTTCTCCAGGGCCTTGAGGAGGTTCTCGGCGTCGTCCTCCTCGACCTCCAGGTCCTCGTTCCTGGTGACCCGGAACATGTGGTGGGCGAGGACCTCCATGCCCGGGAAGAGCTCTTCGAGGTGGGCGGCGATGACGTCCTCTATGGGCACGTACCGCTGCGGCGACGCCTCAAGGAAGCGGGTCAGCAGCGGCGGCACCTTGACCCGGGCGAAGTGGCGGTGGCCGCTGACCGGGTTGCGCACGACGACGGCGAGGTTGAGCGAGAGCCCCGAGATGTACGGGAAGGGGTGCGCCGGGTCGACGGCGAGGGGGGTCAGCACGGGAAAGACGCGCTGCCGGAAGAAGGTGAACAGCCGGGCCTGTTCCTTCTCGGTCAGCTCGGGCCAGCGGATCAGCTGGATGCCCTCGTCCGAGAGTGCGGGAGCCACGTCCTGCTGGAAGCAGGCGGCGTGCCGGGCCATGAGTTCGCGCGAGCGGGTCCAGATCAGGTCCAGGACCTCGCGGGGCTGGAGTCCGGAGGCGGAACGGGTGGCGACGCCGGTGGCGATACGGCGCTTCAGACCGGCCACCCGGACCATGAAGAACTCGTCGAGGTTCGAGGCGAAGATGGCGAGGAAATTAGCCCTTTCGAGTAGGGGGGTCGCCGGGTCCTCGGCCAGTTCCAGCACCCGTTCGTTGAACGCGAGCCAACTGCGCTCGCGGTCCAGGAAGCGGCCCTGGGGCAGCTCGTCGCCGTCGACATCGGGCTCGTACGCGTCGACGTCGGCGTCGAGATCGGGATCCAGGTCGGCCGCGGTCGACAGTGCGCCGCCGTTGGACGCGGTGGCGACAGCACGCGGCCGGTGCGCGGCGAGCAAGCCGACCGACGGCTGCACGGCGGAGCCGACCGACGGCTGCACGGTGGACTGGACCGGTACCTCGGAGCTGGGCTGCTGGCTCATGGCCCTATTGTTCCGCGCGAATGGCTCAAAGGGCGCGCCGGAGGGCTCGGAGATCGCGGGGAACGCACGGTTGACGTCGTTCGTGCGGTCTCCGCCGGGATTTCTCCCGTTGCGGGAGGTCGGCACAGCTGGCTGCATTTTGAGAGCGTCGCAAGCGCTTCTGAATGGCTGGTAACGGCGACATGACGTGCAGGAAGCGGTGTGCGGTGCGCGGATTGGTCATACGAACAGATTCCGGGCCCCGGGGGAGGGGCCCGGAATCGGTTCGGACATCAGCCGTGGCGGTGGCGCAGCACCCGGAAGGCGAGGGCGACGGCGAGGGCGGCCAGGGCGAGCAGGATGCCGGTCTCGACGAGCTGGAGGGGCCAGAAGTGCGAGGCGGGGTGGTAGTCCACGAACGAGGTGACGCCGCCGAGCTCGCGCATGCAGGCGGTGGGCTCGGCCGCCGCCCCGGACCCTCGGCAGTCCGTCCAGCGCACGGCTTTGCCGGAGGCGGTGAGCATGCCGGAGTCGATAAACCAGGAACCGCCCCCGGCCGGGCCGTTCCCGAGCAGCCGGACGGTCGGCCAGAGGCTGTCGCGCACATGGTTCAGGACCATCACCAGCGGGACGTACACGAGCACGGTCACGACCATCGCGGCGACGGTGCGCCGCAGCAGCAGCCCGGTGAGCGTGCCGAGGGCCAGCATGCACAGGGCGTAGCCGAGGGGGACGGTGCCGATCGAGCCGTACATCTCGCGGAAGTACCACGGCGACGCCTCGTGGCCCGCGTTCTCCCGCGTACGGGCCCAGGCGCAGACGGCCGACAGCACGGAGACGGAGACCAGCGTCACCACGGTGGGTACGGCGAGCTTGGCGGCGAGCCAGCGGGCGGGCGTCACGGACTGTGTCCACGCCAGCTTGTACGTGCCGCTCTCCAGCTCGCGGGCGATGACCGGCCCGGCCACGAAGATCCCTACGGACGCGGGCAGAACCATCATCAGCAGGCCCGACCAGTCGAGGACCTTCTGCATCCACAGCTGACGGTCGAGATACGCGTCGACCGTGTCACCGCAGTCGGGCGTCGTGTGCATGACCGAGCAGCCCGAGGCGGCGAAGGCGTCCACGACATGCTCGGTCCACAGCCAGGTGCCGACGAGAACGGCGAGGGCCAGGACAGGAAGCACTCCCATGAGCCACAGGGCCCATCGGTGCTGGGCCACGACGACCCGTACCGGGCCCCGCAGGGCGATCGCGCTCATACGGCGGCCACCTCCCGGCCGGTCTCGACGGCCGCCGCGCTCGGCGTCAGCAGCGCCGGGGCCTTTGGCGACCGCAGATGCGCCAGCAGCAGTTCCTCCAGCGAGGGCTCGGTGGCCTCCCAGACGTCGGTGTCCACGGGTCCCTGCCTCCGTAC
This sequence comes from Streptomyces sp. NPDC001880, assembly GCF_053594575.1. Classification (NCBI taxonomy): domain Bacteria; kingdom Bacillati; phylum Actinomycetota; class Actinomycetes; order Kitasatosporales; family Streptomycetaceae; genus Streptomyces; species Streptomyces sp. NPDC001880. The sequence continues at coordinate 26,547 of NZ_JBSFET010000044.1, read as the reverse complement.
GAGTGCGGTCTGCAGACGTCCCGCGGTGCGGGATTCGACGACGGTGTGCGGTCCGGTGTCCCGTACCGGGCCGGTGAGCAGGGTGTGCGCGGCGAGGAGGTCCTCCGTCTCGCCGCCGAGGCGGACCCGGCCGCCGTCGACGAGCAGGAGGTAGTCGCAGGTGCCCTCCAGCTCGGTGAGGAGGTGCGAGGACATCACGATGGTGGTGGAGTGCTCGGCGGCCTCCGCCATCAGGGCGCCCATCAGCTGATGGCGGGCGAGCGGGTCGAGGTCGGCCATCGGCTCGTCCAGCAGGAGCAGTTCGGGCCGCTTGCCCAGCGCGAGGGCCAGGGCGAGCCGGGTGCGCCGGCCGCCGGACAGGTCACGGACCCCGGCGTCGCGCGGGAGGTCCCCGGCGATGCGTTCGGCGGTGTCCTGGTCCCAGCTCGCGGGGTTCAGCTCGGCGCCCGCCCAGAGCGTCGCGGCGACCGTCAACTGCGGGTACAGCGGCTTGTCCTGGGCCACGAAGGCCACCCGGGCGCGGGCCTCGCCGGGGGCCGCGCCCAGCACTCGCACCGTCCCTTCCGACGGCCGTAGGAGGCCGGCCGCGAGGGCGAGCAGGGTGGACTTGCCCGCGCCGTTGGGCCCGACGAGGGCGCAGACCCGCCCGGCGGGCAGCCGGAAGGAGCAGTCGCGCAGCGCCCAGCCCCCGTTTCTGCTCCGGTACTTCATGCCGAGGCCGGTGGCCTCGATCGCAGCGCCTGTCATCCGGTCTGATCCCCCTCGAAAGTCCTGTCCAGTACGGCGGTGAAGAGCGCGCTCACGTCGTCCTTCTCCAGCCCGGCCGTGCGGGCCCGGCGGGTCCAGTCGGCGAGTTCGGCGCGCAGCGGTGCGTCGTCGGCGGCCGCCGCGCCGCCGAGGCCCCGGGTGACGAAGGTGCCGAGCCCGCGCCGGGCCTCGACGAGGCCCTCGCGCTCCAGCTCCCGGTAGGCCTTGAGCACGGTGTTCGGGTTGATGGCGGTGGCTTCGACGACCTCGCGCGCGGTGGGCAGCCGGTCGCCGGGCTCCAGCAGGCCGAGGCGGAGAGCCTGCTTGGTCTGCTGGACGATCTGGAGGTACGTGGCGACGCCGCTGCGCCGGTCGATGCGGTACTCGACCGCTGCGGACTCTGCCATGTTCCACCCTTTCACTAATTGAGTAGTGAAAGGGTGGTGCAAAGAAGGGGGCGGCGTCAAGCGACGCCGCCCCCGGGGGAGTTGGCCCTCTGCCGGTCCCTGGCTCAGGACTCCGTGCGGTACATCAGGTCCACCTCGTGCGTCGCGAAGCCCATCCGCTCGTAGACGGCCAGGGCCGCCTTGTTGTCCGCGTCCACGTAGAGCATCGCGGTCGGCAGCCCCTCGGCGGCCAGATGGCGCAGCCCGATCGCGGTGAGCGCCTTGCCGAGCCCGCCGCCCTGCGCGTCGGGCCGGATGCCGACGACGTACACCTCGCCGAGCTGCTCCTCCGCGTGCACCTTCGTCCAGTGGAAACCGATCAGCTCGCCGTCGCGCTCGGCCAGGAAGAACCCCTTCGGGTCGAACCACGGCTCCGCCTTGCGGTCGTCCAGGTCGCGCTGGGTCAGCGAACCCTGCTCCGGGTGGTGCGCGAAGGCGGCACCGTTCACCGTGAGCCAGGCGGCGTCGTCCTCGCCGGGCACGAAGGTGCGGATGGTGACGCCCGGCGGCAGCACCGGCTCGCCGATGTCCAGTGGGGCCAACGGGCGGCGCAGCTGGCGCAGTTCGCGGAAGAGCGAGAGGCCGAGGACCTGGGCGAGGTGCCGTGCCGCGGACTTCCCGCCGTGCGCCCACACCCGCAGCCGCTTCCCGGTCACGGCGAGCAGCGCCGCGCCCAGCGCCCGTCCGTGGCCCTGCCCGCGGTGCGCCGGATGCACGACCAGCTCGGCGGCCGGGGCCTCGACGGGGTCGGTGTCCTCCAGCTGTGCGTACCCGACCAGGTCCGGCCCGCTGCTCAGCAGCAGATGCCGCACCCCCTCGCGCCGCCCGCCGCGCAACTGCAGCCGCCCCTGCTCGGACACGGCCTGCCGGCCGTCGGACCGGGCCGCCTCGGCGAGCAGACCGGATACGGCTTCCGCCTGCTCGGGGGAGAGCACGTCGAGCGTCCGGATCTCGCGTCCGGGCGCGGGGAGGGGTACGTCAGTCGTCATGGTTACGAGCCTACGGGGGCGGGACGGGTACCGGGGCGGTGCGCGGGTGCTTCGGGACTCAGGCCGTGGTCCGCGGCGTGCTCAGTACGCCGTCGGCGATACGGGAGAGATCTTCGGCGCTGGGCAGCAGCTCGCGCACGCGGTCGGGCAGACCGGCGTAGGTGCTGACGGCCAGCGGCTGGTTGTAGCCGCGCAACGCGTACTCGACCATCGACCGGTCGCGGCTCTCGGCGATGAGAATGCCGATGGTGGGCCCGTCGGACTTCTTGTCCCGCACCAGATCGTCGACCACCGACACATAGAACCCGAGCTGCCCGAAGTGCTCGGGGTGAGCTTTTCGGGTCTTCAGTTCCAGCACGACGTAGCAGTGCAGCTTGCAGTGGTAGAAGAGCAGGTCGATGCGGTATTCACTGTCGCCCACGACCACGGGGTACTGGCGTCCCACGAAGGCGAAGCCCACGCCGAGCTCGGTGAGAAACCCGACGAGGTGGGCGACGAGAGCGTTCTCCAGATCCCGCTCCGTGTGCCGGCCGCCCAGTTCGGTGAAGTCGAGCCGGTACGGGTCCTTGATGATCTCCTTCGCGGCCTCGGACCGCTCGGGGATGACGGCGTCGAAATTGTTGATCGCGGCGGCGTGGGAGAGGTGCAGGGCGTGGTGGATCGCCGAGGTCAGATCGTCCCGGGACCAGCCGTTGCGGACTGCGTGCTGAATGTAGAAGTCCAGCGTGGGTCGGGTCTTGCACTTGTCCATGAGGACCTGGAGATGGGCCCAGGGCAATTGTCCAGCAGCCTGCTGGACAATTGGCTCCGGCCAGAGCCGGGCCATCTTCACCATGTAGTGCAGGCTGCTGCGGGAGAATCCCCGTTGGCCCGGGAACTCCGTGCGCAGCTCTGTCGCGATGCGGGCGATGACCTTGGCGCCCCACCTCTCCTCCCGCTGTCGCGCCAGGATCGTCCGCCCGATCTCCCAGTACATCTGGAGCATCTCGGTGTTGACCTTCAACTGGGCCCGCACATGCGCGCCGCGCACGATCGACTTCAGGTCGTCGATCATCTCGTGGAAGCCCGGCGGCAGTTCGGGTGCCCGCTGGCCAGGTACGACGGCCTTGGATTCCGGTTCGTTGTCCATGGCGTACAGGCTTGCGTCGTACATGCATGCCGGGACGTTTCTGCCCCCATAAGTGAGCCGTACGAGTGATGTGTGGCTATTTGGGGCCATACCCACCGCATGGCAACCAGTTCGTAACCCGCGAAACCTGTCGTGCTACGCGCGTTGACCCTAGGCTGCGCACGAAGTCTCCAGACTCGTCACCACTTTCGAATCTCCCGCTGAACTCACAAGGGGACCGATGTCAGCGACACCGCAGAAGAACCGCGCGTCCCGGCGGGTGCTCGCCGCCGCGGCCGGGCTCGCCACCGTCGGCGCGCTCGTCGCCGCGATGCCGGCCGGCGCCCAGGACCGCCATGGCCATGGACACGGTCACGGTCATGGGCACCACAAGCCGGACCGTACCGTCGACGTACAGCTGCTGTCCTTCAACGACCTGCACGGGAACCTGGAGCCGCCGGCCGGCTCGGCGGGCACGGTCACCGAGACGCAGGCCGACGGCACGACCAAGGCGATTCCGGCCGGTGGCGTCGAGTACCTCGCCTCCTCGCTGCGCACCGCGCGCAAGGGGCACCCGTACTCGATCACCGCGGCCGGCGGCGACATGGTGGGCGCGAGCCCGCTGCTGTCCGGTCTCTTCCACGACGAGCCGACCATCGAGGCGCTCAACAAGATCGACCTCGACGTGACGAGCGTGGGCAACCACGAGTTCGACGAGGGCGCCACCGAGCTGGCCCGCCTCCAGAACGGCGGCTGCCACCCGGTCGAGGGGTGCTACGAGCAGGACAAGAAGTTCAAGGGCGCCGACTTCCCCTACCTCGCCGCCAATGTGACGAACGAGAAGTCCGGCAGGCCGATCCTCAAGCCGTACACGGTCTGGAAGAAGAACGGCATCAAGGTCGGCTTCATCGGGGTGACCCTGGAGGGCACGCCGAACATCGTCACGGCCAACGGTGTCAAGGGCCTGAAGTTCCACGACGAGATCAAGACGATCAACAAGTACGCCAAGGAGCTGGACCGCCAGGGCGTCAAGTCCATCGTCGCGCTGATCCACGAGGGCGGGGCCCCGGCCTCCACCTCGTACAACTACGACTGCGACAGCTCCGGCGCCGGTGACGGCATCTCCGGGCCGATCACCGACATCGCCAAGGGCATCACGCCGAAGGTCGACGCCCTGGTCACGGGCCACACCCACCAGGCGTACGTGTGCACGATCCCGGACCCGGCGGGCAACCCGCGCATGGTCACCTCGGCGTCCTCCTTCGGCAAGCTCTACACCGAGACGACGCTCACCTACGACCGCCGCACCAAGGACATCGTGCGTACGTCGGTGAAGTCGGCCGGTGCCAAGAACCCGAAGGCGGCGAACCACGTCGTCAGCCGGGACCAGCCCAAGGCCGACGACATGACGGCCCTGATCGCCCGCTGGAACGCCCTCGCGGCGCCCATCGCGAACAAGCCGCAGGGCTACATCAGCGCCGACATCAACGGCCGCGGCTCCACGGCCCTGGAGAAGCCGCTCGGCGACCTGATCGCGGACGCCCAGCTGGAGGGCCTGGCCCCGGCGGACAAGGGCGGGGCGGTCGTCGCCCTCATGAACCCGGGCGGTATCCGCGCGGACCTGGTGTACGCGTCGGCCGACGGCAAGACCGACGGGGTGGTGACGTACGGGGAGGCCTTCACCGTGCAGCCCTTCACCAACATGATGAACGTCGTCGACCTGACCGGCGCCCAGCTGGTCGAGGCGCTTCAGCAGCAGGTCAGCGGCTCCAACGAGGCCAGCCCGAAGATCCTTCAGGTGTCCAAGGGCCTCACCTACACCCTGGACATGACGAAGACGGGCGCGGCCCGCGTGGTCACCGACACGATCAAGCTGAACGGCGAGGCGATCGACCCGGCCAAGAGCTACCGCGTCGCGATGAACGAGTTCCTGGCGGGCGGCGGCGACGGCTTCGCGGCGCTCGGCCAGGGCACGAACAAGCTGGTCGGCGCCTCCGACCTGGACCTGTTCAACGCCTACCTGGCGGCCCACTCCACGGCCGAGACCCCGCTGGCTCCGCCGGCGGCGGACCGGATCACGGTCATCAAGTAGTAACTCCCGTACGCGGATGAGCGGGGCGGTGGGCCGGCGGGCCCACCGCCCTTCCGCGTTTCCAGGGGTTCAGGGCGGTTCAGGGCGCCGACCCGGACCGCCCGAGCGTGAACCAGACCGCCTTCCGGTACGGGAAGCAGCCGCCCAGCACGGTCATCCCCCACGCGAACGCCAGCCGCTCCACGAGCAACAGCCCGCGCCCGCCCTCCTGTTCACGCACCTCCCGGAAGGCCGGTGGTTCGGGCAGGGCCCAGTGGTCGTCGTCCGCGACGGAGACGGTGACCTGCTTGCGCTGCACGGTCACGTGTACCCGGATCAGGGACGTACGCGTGTGGCGGTCGGCGTTGGTGACGATCTCCGTGACACACAGGCGCGCGTCGTCGACCAGACCGCGGTGTCTGCTGACGGTGAGCAGCGACGCGATGAAGTCACGCGAGAGTTTCGCGGCGCAGGACGTGTTCGGCGGGGCGAGCCGGTAGATCTCGCCGCCCTGCGGGTCCGGTGGCGAGGTGTATGCGGTGGCGTGGACGTGGGTCATGTCGTTCTCCCAACGCGATGCGGTGCGAGCGGTCGCGCTGCTCGTCGTCCGTGGCGATGGCCGTACGCATACGTGATCCAACACGTGGACGCACAGCTGCACTTCGGTCTACTGACGTACGGCGCGGTGTGTGAGAACGGTAGCGTGGGCGTATCAAGTGTTGTGGAGAAACCCATAATTCTTGCGAGAAGTGGACCCCTTCGAGGGATGTGGCCAGACTGGGTGTCGACAAGAGGAGAGGTTGATGCCACCGAGGAAGCCCCCTACCGCACGGCAGTGCCGACTGGGTGCGGAGCTGCGCAAGATGCGCGAGCGCGCCGGTCTGACGCCGACCGAGGCCGCGGCCCTGCTGGGCACGGACCGCACCACGATCAGCAACACCGAATCGGGGCGGTTCGGAGTGAGCGGCGCGCGGGTCCGCGCATGGGCCGGGCACTACGCATGCTCCGACGAGGCGTATGTCGACGCACTCGCCGCCATGGCCGAGGAACGGATAAAGGGCTGGTGGGAGGACTACCGCGGCGAGCTTTCCGGGAGCGCGCTCGACCTGGCGGAACTGGAGCATCACGCGGCGGGCTTCCGGTCGGTTCAGATCATGCATATGCCCGGCTTGCTTCAGACCGAGGACTACGTGCGTGCCGTCTACGCGGAGGCTCTGCCCGCGCCGACCCCGGCGAGTCTCCGGCGCAGGATCTCGCACCGATTGAGGCGCAGGGACGTTCTCGATCGGTCGAACCCGCCCGCCTGCACGTTCCTGGTCCACGAAGCGGCCCTGCGGATGCAGTTCGGCGGACGCAGGGTCGCTCGCGGGCAGCTTGAGCACCTTCTGAAGGAGTCGGAACGCGACAATGTCACCGTGCGAGTGATCCCGTTCGCGGTGGGTGGCTTTCCGAATGCAGGCAGCTCGACCCACTATGTCTACGGTCCGGTTCCGCAGCTCGACACCGTGCAGACGGATGCCCTGCTGGGCTCCGGGTTCGTCGACGCCGAGGCGCGGCTCCGGGTATTTCGGGCGGTGCTCGACCGGACGGAAGGGCGATCGCTCGATCCGCAGAGTTCGAGAGACTTCATCAAGGAAGTCGCAGAGCAAGTGTGAAGGCGTGAGAACCATGGGAATTCAGTGGCGAAAGTCGTCCAAGTCGGCCGATGCCGACGGTGACAACTGCCTGGAGCTCGCCGAGTGCGATGGCGAGATCCTCATGCGCGAGAGTGACAATCCGGACGTGATCATCCGTACGAGCCGTGCCAAGCTTCGCGCCTTCCTCGGTGGCGCGAAGGAAGGCGAGTTCGACGATCTGGCCTGAGCTGTCACGCTCTCGTTTCGGGCGGTTCCCATCGGCGCAGGTGGGGGCCGCCCGCTGCCGTTGCGGCGCACACTCGTCTCACTCGTTAGATATCGAACACTTGATACGGGCTCGCGTAAAACGCTAGCTTCGGGTTGTGCCTCCAGTCGGGTCGGCCACCCGGTGAGCGCTGCCTGGAGTGCGCAACTCCACTCGAATCTGCGCCATTTGAGTGGGGTTTCGAAGGCCTCCCTGCGCCCGCCGCTCGTCACGCCGGCTGCGGGCGCGGGGCGGTCCGATGGTGCGTCAGGAGGCAATCCGTGCTCGATCAGCAATCCCTGCCGTCCTCGGAGCGCGTGTTCTGGTGCGAGCGGGTCACGTACCGCTCGATGGGGGCCGACGAGATCGCCGAGGTGTCCCGGCACATGGCGCTCGACCCCGCCGAGGATCTGCTGCCGGAGCAGCCGCAGCGGTGAACCGGCGGCCGGGCGCGTGGCGACTGCGAACGTCTCGCGAAGGGCCGCGGGGTTCGGTCGCACTACGCATGTGGGTGGGGGCGCAGGGGGTGCGATCCGCGCGTTCGGCAGCCCGCGGGCCGCGTGCAGCACGATCTGCGCGCGCACCCGAAGCCGATGCTCGGTCTTGCGGCCCCACGCTGCCTTCTTCAACCGATGCAGCTCGGTGACGGTCGGGGATATCGGGCGGGCGGCGACGGGCATGGCAGGCAAGCCCACTTCCAGAGCCGACCAGTTAGCCGCGCAGGTCAGACAGGTCCTCGTCGCTGAGACTGAGATCGTTCGCCGCGAGGTTCTCCTCCAGGTGATCGAGTGAACCGGTGCCCGGAATCGCCAGCAGCGACGGCGAGGTCGCCAGCAGCGCGGCGAGCTGCACCTGCGTGGCGGTCGCGCCCAGGCGAGCTGCGACCTTGCCGAGCCGTTCGGCGTCCAGCGGACTGATGCCACCGCCGAGCGGGAAGTACGGCACGTACGCGATGCCCCCTTCCTCGCATCCCGCCAGCAGCCCCATGTCACTGGTGTACCGGTTCTGCACCGCCGCCACAGGCGCGATCTCCCGGGCCTCGGCGAACTGGACGGCGTCGACGTTACTGACGCCCAGGTGCCGGATCAGCCCCTCCGCGCGGAGCTCGGCCAGCACCGCGAAGCGTTCGGCGATCGACTCGCCGCCCGGCCCGGTCATCCCGCCCACCCGCAGATAGACCAGGTCGAGCCGGTCCAGCCCAAGAGAGCGCAGATCCGCCTCGACCAGGCCGCGCAGCTGATCAGGCGTCGCCTGCCCACTCGGCACACCGTCTGGCGTGGGCAGCGGCCCGACCTTCGTCGCGATCACCAGATCTTCACGGTACGGGGACAGCGCCCTCCGGATCAGCTCGTTGGCCCGCACCGCACCCCTGCGGTAGAAGCCGGCCGTGTCGATGTGGTTCACGCCCAGCTCCACGGAGCGCCGGAGCACCGCGATGCCGTTCTCAGGGTCTCGCGGCGGGCCGTCAAAGGTGCCTGCCGCCAGGCGCATCGCGCCGAAGCCGAGCCGGTTGATGGTCAGGTCTCCGCCGAGGGAGAACGTCTTGATCGTCATAAGGCTCATGGTGTCCGCCGCCACGACGCCCAGCGAGCTTGTGGCAACTTGCTGCCAGACTTGAGGTATGCGGAACGAGCAGGTGTTCTCCGTCCGAGGGGACGCAGAGTTGATCGTGCGTGCCAGTCATCTCTTCGAGTCCGCGCAGACCGAGTTCCTGTGCGCCGCCCGAGACCTCAAGACCTTCTCGCAGCCACAGGCCAGGGCCGCGATCCGCAACCGGATGCGCGCTTCGCGCTCCCCGGACTTCACCCCCCGCAAGCTGCTCAGCCCGGTCGCGCTCGCCGACGAGGAGGCCCGCGCGCATCTGCGGTTGGTGCAGAACCAGGGGGCTCTCGTTCGGATCAGCGGCTCGCTGCTGCCGCACGAGACCATCATCATCGACCGGCGAGTGATGATCCTCGCCGGCGCAGAGACCCCTACCGGCCGCGAATACACCGTGACGACGTCGCAGATCCTGGTCGACGGCGTCCACTCGCTGTTCCAGGCGATCTGGGACACCGCCGTTGATCCCGACACCTATCTGCGGAAGAACATCCCTCACCTCGATGCTGACGGCCGCATGATCCTCAAAACCCTCGGTTCGGGACTCACCGACGAATCGGCGGCCAAGCAGCTCGGCCTTTCGCTACGCACCTACCGGCGGCGCGTGGCCGAACTGATGGTCAAGCTGGAGGCCGACTCCCGCTACCAGGCAGGGCTGCGTGCGGGCGAGCTTGGGCTACCCCGCTAGGAGCCGGTTCCGGGACGGCCGTCGGCCCTGTTCCCGTCGTGACGTGCACCCGCCATAATCCCTGGGTCGACCCCCCACGGCAGACGGAGGCACTCCCCGCATGAGCCCGTACCCCGCCACTCGCCGGAACTTCCTGGCCGGCGCCCTCGCCGCCACCGCCACCGTCCTGATCGGCGCGGGGTCCGCAGGTGCAGCCGACCGCCAAGTCCTCAGTACCCAGGACTGGATGGGCGCCGTCCCCGACGCCACCGGGCTGCAGCGGCTCACGATCCCCGGCTCGCACGACTCCGGCGCCCGCTACGGCGGCCCCTGGACCGAGTGCCAGAACACCACGATCGCCGAGCAGTTGAACAGCGGCATCCGCTTCCTGGACGTGCGGTGCCGGGTCACCGGTGGCTCGTTCGCGATCCATCACGGGGCCTCGTACCAGAACCTGATGTTCGGCGATGTGCTGGGCGCCTGCTGGGACTTCCTGGCGGCCCATCCCACCGAGACCGTGCTGATGCGGGTCAAGCAGGAGTACTCGGAGGAGAGCGACGCGGCGTTCCGGGCGATCTTCGACGACTATCTCGACAACAGGGGCTGGCGGCCGCTGTTCCGAATCGACCCGGCGCTGCCCTCGCTGGGTCAGGCGCGCGGCAAGGTCGTGCTGCTGGCCGACAACGGCGGGCTGCCCGGCGTCCGGTACGCCGACTCGGCGCTCTTCGACATCCAGGACGACTACATGGCCGAGCCGTTCGCCAAGTACCCCAAGATCGAGGCCCAGTTCCGCAAAGCCGCCCAGCAGCCCGGGAAGCTGTACATGAACTACGTCAGCACCGCCGCCCTGATGCCGCCGCGCTGGAACGCGGACCGGCTCAACCCGCAGGTGCAGTCGTTCCTGGACAGCTCGGAGACATCCGGCTGGACCGGGCTCGGCATCGTCCCGCTGGACTTCCCCGCCAGCCGGTCGGGACTGGTGGAGTCGCTGATCAGGCACAACCCCGGGATCTGACGGACCCGACGGGGATGTACGCCGCCGAGAGCCCATTGTGCGTGCGCCGACGGCCGGCAGAGCCTCGTACGCGCCCTGCGACGCGATGGGATTTCGGCTGAAAACTGCTCGCGGTTCATGCTGATTCTCCGTACCAGCCTCAGCCAATGGGCCTAACGTGAGATGCAACCAATCGTCACATCGCGGGGGTTGAAATGAGTGATGATCTCGGAGCGATCGCAGTTACGAGCGGCGTAAACGCTCTTGTCGGTCTCATCGGCAGCATGCCCTGGCCGGAGATGGTCAGTCGTGTCCGGGGAGCGCTGAGCCGTCGTGGACGTGATGTCGAACCCGAGCTGGCGCAGGCTCTGGAGGGTCATGACGACGGCGAGCGTGAGCAACGGCTGGCGACCGCACTGGCGGGACTTTCATCTGAAGATCTGAGCGCCGTCCTGGGTGAGTTGAATTCCCCGAGCCATCAGACGACGGTCACGGTCAGCGGTGGAAAGAGCGCAGTCAACAGCGGCTCCGGAGACCAGAACGTCACGTTCAACTGATGAAAGGTGAAAGAGGAGTCGACCCGTCCCCGCACCGGACGCAGGTCGAGGCAAAGGGCGGCAGTAACGCCTTCCATACCGGTTCGGGTAACCAGTATGTGAAGTTCGGTGGTTTCTGGGCTCAGACCGTGGTGCTGATCGCCGGTGTGGCCGGAGCCTCGGCCGGAATTGTCATGGCTCCCGAGTCGTCCGAATCCCAGTACGCCTTCTACTGCGTATTGCTGATCCTTTGCGTGATCACATCCGTGGTCTGCCTCTGGTTCGCCTGCGACGGTACGAGGAAACGGCTCGTCGCGTTCGTCGGACTGGTCTCCACCGCTGTGGCGAGCATGGCGCTCGCGGCAGGTTCGTACAAATTGCTGGCCGATCACGGTGATCTGGATGCGCAGGTCGTCGTCCAGAGCAAAGGGCCCGCGGGAAACCGGGACGCGGTCGTTGTGGTCGTGGACGCGGCCTCTTCTCGTTCGCATCTCCGGATACAGGTATTTATTGATGACAAGATTTCCACCGATATGTGTCACGTCGACTCGACCGTCTCGGTGATGCCTGTTGTGGACGGCAAACCCCTGAAGAATGAGGCGATCACGTTGGGGAATGAGCATATGGGCGATATCAACCTGCATGGCGCTCGCGAACATGTCACCCTGCGGGCCGTGGTCGATACGTCGCAAGCCGGTGAGAACTGCCGGTTGAACATCCGATTCGACTCCGCCGTCCTCCACGACCATGAATGGTGGCTTCCATGAGGAGGAGGGCGGCGTCGTCCCGGATCGCCCTGGCGGGTTGCGGTCTGCTGCTCCTCGCGACGGCCTCCGGCTGCGGGTCGGACGAGTGGCCCGCAACCAAGGAGATCCATATCGGAGTGAAGGCCGACCAGCCCGGGACCGGTTTCAAGAACGGCACCTATGGCGCATACACCGGCTTCGATATCAGGATCGCCCATATGGCCGCTGGTGTGCTGGGTAAAAAACCCAAGTTCTTTGACGTGCCATCCGACGAACGGCAGACGGCTGTCGGAAGTGACAATCTCGTCGTGGCGACTTTCTCGATCATCGACGAACGGCTGTCCGGTAAGCCCACCGGGCCGGCCATCGACTTCGTGGGACCGTATGCCCAGACCCTTTCGGGCATCCTGGTGCGCAAGGGTGACCCTCTGGGCATCCATGAGCTGTCCGACCTGGCAGGAAAGCGAGTGTGTACCTGGCCCGGAACGACTTCCGGTGCCATGGCTCCCGAAGTTCTTCCTCACTCCGATCTTCTGCCTCATTACCAGAAGGTCGAGGGGGATGACGCCGGTGACTGTGTGCAGAGGTTGGTCAGGAAAGATGGCGTGGACGCCGTCTTCACGGACACGTTGTTGCTTCAAGGCTTCGCGCAGGAGGACGAGAGGCTGGAAGTCGTGAAGCCGAGGACCGGAAATTTTCAGTACTACGGCATCGCGCTGCCCAAGGGGCATCGCGATGTGTGCGAGAAGTTGAAAGAGGGACTCAGGAAGTACATGGATTCGGGCAAGTGGGATGAAGATTTCGCCACGAATTTCCACTCGATCAAGAACAAGGGCGCTTACAAGCCCACGGCCGGGCAGGTCGAGAAATTCTCTTGCCAGGACAAAGTGGGCCGGTGAGGGCGCATTCTTCCCTCCGCTTCGCCGGTCCGCGCCTCACAGCCCCGGCCTCGGTATCATCCCGCCGGACTTTCCCGCCACCCGGTCGGGGCTGGTCGAATGGCTGATCAGGCACAACCCGCTGGATCAGTGATCGGATCGCCGGTGGGTGCGACCGGCCGGAGTCGTACACGGTCAGGGCAGTGGCCGCGTGCGGGGTGCGCGTGCGAGGAGTGACGCTCCTGGGCCGGGCGTGGGCCGGTAGGCGGTGACCGTGTCCGTGTCCGTCGCGTGGGGGAGCCTGCCTCGGATCGGCGCTTGCGTTTCTTTCGAATTCTGCGATGCTTGAGCCATTCAAGAAGGAGACAGAGCCATGCACAGCACCGTCGAGGATCGAACCCTCCTGCCCGAACACCGTGCGGAGATCGCTGAGCTCTGCGCATTTCTCGACCAGGCCCCGCAGGCCGACGAACCAGCGCTGTTGCGCGGCCCGGACGGCACCTTCCGCTCTCTGCCGCCGGAGGTCTACGAAGCCCTCATGGTGGTCGTCCGCGCGCTGTCGGAGGGCAAGGCGGTCACGGTCGCCCCGGTGAACACCACTCTGACCACGCAGGAGGCGGCGGACCTGCTCGGAGTCAGCAGACCGACCTTCGTGAAGATCCTGGACGAGGGGGGACTACCCTTCTCCCGCCCGGGGCGGCACCGCAGGGTGCTGCTGGCGGACGTGCTCGCCTACAAGGAGAAGCGCCGTACACAGCGTCGCAGGGGGTTGGACGAGCTGGTGGAGCTGACCGAGGACGCGGGCCTCTACGACGCCTGAGTTTTCATGACACCGAGCGAACTGGAGTGATGTGCAGCGCGTGGTTCTGGACACGTGTGTCCTCTTCCCGAACTACCTGAGGGACACCTTGCTCCGGCTGGCCGAAGCAGAGCTCTACGAGCCGCTCTGGTCGGCCGACATCCTGGAGGAGCTGCGGCGCAATCTGGCCGAGAAGGTGACTTCGACAACCGCCAAGAACGTCGTCGAGGCCATGGCGGGAGCCTTTCCGTACAGTGCGGTGACGGGATACGCGGGACTCGTCCCCGTGATGACGAACGACCCGAAGGACCGCCACGTGCTGGCGGCGGCGGTCTGCGGGCAGGCGCACGCCGTGGTCACGCTCAATATGAGGGATTTTCCGCCTTCGGCGGCGGATCCGTACGAGGTCGAGGTTCTCCACCCCGACGACTTCCTGCTGGACATGCTGGACCTGGCTCCTGTCGATGTGGCGCATGTCCTGCGTGACCAGGCCGTTCGTTACCGGCGGGAGCCCCGCGATCTGCACGGACTGCTGGACCGGCTCGCGGTCGGCGGGGCGCCGCAGTTCGCCGCCGAGTTCCGACGTCGGCTCTGACCGGGCGGCCGCTGCTGCGGGGCCCGGCACTCCGTCGGGGTCACCGTGTGTGCCCGACCGGCCGGGCGTGACGCCTGAGCGGACACCCGAGTCGTCCGCGCCTCACAGCTCCGGCGGTGGTGTCGAGGCCCCCGGCAGCCGGATCGAGGCGACCGTGCCCGGGCCGTCCGGCGCCGGGCGCAGGGCGATCTCGCCGCCCGACTGCTGGACCGTGCGGGCGACGATCGACAGGCCCAGGCCCGAGCCGGGGAGCTGGCGGGCGGACGGGGAGCGCCAGAAGCGTTCGAAGACGTGGGGGAGCTCGTCGGCGGGGATGCCGGGGCCCTGGTCCCGTACGGTCAGCTCGCCGCCCAGCAGGGCGACCTCGATCGTGCCGCGGGACGGGCTGAACTTGACGGCGTTGTCCAGGACGTTGACCACCGCCCGTTCCAGCGCGGCGGGCTCGGCGCGTACGTACCAGGGGGTCAGGTCCGCCCGGATGGTCAGCTCGGGGCCGCGCAGCCGGGCGCGTTCCAGGGCCGTGTCCGCGATGTCGTGCAGCGCGACGACCTGGAGCGGGCCGGGGCCGGGGGCGTCGGGGCGGGACAGTTCCTGGAGGTCGCCGATGAGCGAGGCCAGCTCGGTCATCTGTGCCTTGACCGACGTCATCAGGGCCTTGCGGTCGTCGGGCGGGATGGCGCGGCCGGTGTCGTCGCTGCGGGCGAGGAGCTCGATGTTGGTGCGCAGGGACGTCAGCGGGGTCCGCAGCTCGTGGCCGGCGTCGGCGATCAGCTGGGCCTGGCGGTCGCGGGAGCTGGCCAGGGACGCGGTCATCGAGTTGAAGGAGCTGGACAGCCGGGCGATCTCGTCCTCGCCGTCGACCGGGATCCGGACGGTGAGGTCCTCGGTGCGTGCGACGTGCTCGACGGCCTCGGTGAGCTCGTCGACGGGGCGCAGCCCGGTGCGGGCGACCCAGAGCCCGGCCGCGCCGGCGCCGACGGCGCCGATGCCGGCGACGGCCAGGAGCACCCAGGCGAGAGCGGAGAGCGGGTCGTCGACCTCGCTCATCGGGCGGGCCACGGAGACCGCGAAGCTTCCCGGGACCAGGCCGGGCACCGGGTTGCGGGTCTCGTACGTGTACGTGTACACCCGCATCTTCTTGCCGCTCTTCGTGCTGGCCGTGTGCAGGGCGTCGTCCCGCACACCGGCGGCCACGGCGATGTCGGCGGCCGTCACACCGATCGGCGAGGCCCCGGCGGAGGTGCAGCTGCTCCCGGACGCGGTGACGAGCTGCACGGTGTAGGTCCCTCCGACCGGCGGCGGGACCGCCCGGTCGGGGCGGGTGCAGGCGGTGAACAGCTCCTGCACGTAGTCGTTGCTGACCGAGACATTGCGCAGCGAGGCATCCAGCTGGTTCTCCAGCTGCACCCTTGTCACGAACCAGCAGGCCGCAGCGACCGCCGCCACCGCGACCGCCACGGCCGTCGCCACCAGCAGCGCGAGCCGGGAGCGCAGCGGCAGGGCGCGGAGCCGGTGCAGGGGACTGGTCATCCGTCACCGCCGCCGGTGCGGAGCGCGTAGCCGACACCCCGCACCGTGTGCACGAGGCGTGGTTCGCCGCCCGCCTCCGTCTTGCGGCGCAGGTACATCACGTACACGTCCAGGGAGTTGGAGCTCGGCTCGAAGTCGAAGCCCCACACGGCCTTGAGGATCTGCTCGCGGGTCAGCACCTGCCGCGGGTGGGCCAGGAACATCTCCAGCAGGGTGAATTCCGTACGGGTCAGCTCGACCCGGCGGGTGCCCCGGGTGACCTCGCGGGTGACGAGGTCCATCCGCAGGTCCGCGAAGGCCAGCACATTGTCGTCAGGAACGCCGCCGCCGGCCGCGGCCGCGTACGAGCTGCGGCGCAGCAGGGCCCGGATACGGGCGAGGAGCTCGTCCAGCTCGAAGGGCTTGACCAGGTAGTCGTCGGCGCCGGCGTCGAGACCGGTGACCCGGTCGCCGACGGTGTCGCGGGCGGTGAGCATCAGGATCGGGGTGGTGGTGCCCGCGGAGCGGAGCCGCCGGGCGGCGGTCAGGCCGTCCATCCGGGGCATCTGGATGTCGAGGACGATGAGGTCGGGGGCGTACGACTCGGCCTTGGCGAGGGCGTCGAGACCGTCGACGGCCACATCGGTGTCGTAGCCCTCGAACGCGAGACTGCGCTGCAGGGCCTCGCGCACGGCGGGCTCGTCGTCGACGATCAGGATGCGCTGCGGATCGTCTTCGGCGGGGCTCATCGCTCGTTGTCCTCTTTTCGTTCCCGTACGGCTGTGCCTTCCGGCTCTCAGCCTTGCACGGTTGCGGCGCGTCGTCGTCGCGCGGCCCGGTGCCGGCTGCCGGTGGCGGTGCGGAGCTCGGGGGCCCGGCGCGGCCCGTGCGCGGCCTGTTCCGCCACGAGAGCGAGGGGGAGGGCCAGGTCGGCCGGGCCGGTGGGGGTGTGGGCGGGGTGGTGCATGAGTGTCTCCTCAGTAGCTGTTGCCGGCCCGCAGTGTGTCGAGGTCGGCCTTGAGCGTGTTCACCGGGATCGCGAAGCCGAGGCCCACGCTGCCCGCGCTCGAACTGCTCGACCCGCCGGACGAACTCGCCGAGTACATCGCGGAGTTGATGCCGATGACCTCGCCGTCCATGTTGATGAGCGCGCCGCCGGAGTTGCCGGGGTTGAGCGAGGCGTCGGTCTGGATGGCCTTGTACGTGGTGGTGGATTCGCCGGTGTCGCCGTTGAACTGCCGGCCGCCGAACTCGAACGGCCACTGCTCGCCGCCGCCGCTGCCGTCGTCCTTGGAGACGGTGACATCGCGGTCGAGGGCGGAGACGATGCCGCTGGTGACGGTGCCGGTGAGGCCCTCGGGCGAGCCGATCGCGACGACCTGGTCGCCGACCGAGACCTTCGAGGAGTCGCCCAGCGTGGCCGTCTTCAGCCCGCTCGCACCCCGGAGCTTGATGAGCGCGAGGTCCTTGTCGGGGTCGGTGCCGACCACGTCGGCGGTGTACGTCCGGCCGGTGCTGAGCGTCACCTCGATCGACGAGGCGCCGGAGATGACGTGGTTGTTGGTGACGACCTCACCGTCGGAGGTGATGACCACGCCGGAGCCGGTGGACTTGCCCGCGGCCGAGGCCGCGTTGACCTCGACGATCATCGGCGAGACGGCCTCGGCGACGCCGGAGACGGAGCCCTTGCTGCTCTGCGAGACGGTGGTGCCGGGGATGATGTCGCCCGAGCTGTTCGAGCTGTCGCCGGTGAGCTGGTTGATGACAGTGGCGGTGCCGCCACCGACGATCGCCGCCGCGATCGCCACGGCCGTCAGCAGGGCGACCGGCCGCCTGGTCCGGTGCCGGGACGCGGCCGGCTCCTGGGGTGCGCGCGGCGGCGGGAAGGCGGGTCCGTCGCCGTTGCCGCCGTGCCCGCCGCCGTCGCCGTTGCCGCCGTGCCCGTCGGAGCCGTTCCCGCCGGGCCACACGGTGGTTCCGGGGCCCGCCGCGATCGGCTGCGTGGGCCGGTGTGACGGCGGCGGCGGGTAGGCCGTGTCGCCGTTGCCGTACGAGGGGTACATCGGGTACTCGCCGCTCGGGCGCTGGCTCTCTGTCATGCCTACGAGCGTGTCCGGCCAAGATGAGAGAAACCTGAGCACGCGCTGAGAAGCCCGGCAGAAGCTCGTATGCCCGATATAAGAGCCCTCCGGCAGTGGGCAGCGCGGGTGAAGGAGCGGGGCTGAGGTGCGTGCCTAAGGGCTGTCCCGTAACCCCCGGTGGGCGCACGACGACAGTCCTTAGGCACGCACCTCAGCCCCGCGACGCCTGCCGCCGGACGCTCCGAGGAGCGGCCCGCCCGGGGGCGGGCTAATCGGCCGTGGGCTCCCCGCAGCCGCAGGAGCGCCGCACCACCAGCGCCGACGGGAACTGCTTCAGCCGTTCCCGTCGCGACCCCGACACCCGCAGCGAGTCGTCGAGCACCAGGTCCACCGCGGCCCGCGCCATCGCCGGGCGGTCCGAGGAGACCGTCGTCAGCGGCGGGTCGGTCAGACCGGCTTCCTTCACGTCGTCGAAGCCCGCCACCGCGAGCTCCCCGGGCACATCGATGCGCAGCTCGCGCGCGGCCCGCAGCACCCCGATGGCCTGGTCGTCCGTCGAGCAGAAGATCGCCGGCGGCCGGTCCGGCCCGGCGAGCAGCTTCAGCGCCACCTGATAGGCGTCGTAACGGTTGTACGGGGCCTGGAAGAGCCGGCCCTCCGTCGAGCGTCCCGACTCGTGCATGGCCCGGCGCCAGCCCTCGACGTGGTCGGCGACCGGGTCGCCGACCGCCGGGGTGGACTCCACGCCGCCGAGGCACGCCACGTACTCGTTGCCGTGCTCCAGCAGGTGCCGGGTGGCGAGCTGCGCGCCGCCGATGTCGTCGGTGACGACCGCGACGTCGTCGATGGCCTCCGGCCGCTCGTGCAGCAGCACGACCCGTGCGTCCCACGCCTCTATCTCGGCGGCCGCCCGCTCGCTGGGGCCCTGGCTGACCAGGATCAGACCGGAGACCCGCATGCCGAGAAAGGCCCGCAGATAGTGGACCTCGCGCTCGTCGCGGTAGTCGGAATTGCCGACGAGCACCATTTTCCCGCGCTCGGCGGCGGCCTGTTCGACCGCGTGCGCCATTTCGGCGAAGAACGGCTGCCGGGCGTCCGGCACGATCATTCCTATGAGATCGGTCCGTCGTGAGGCCATCGCCTGGGCAACCCGGTCGGGCCGGTAGCCCAGCTCCTTGATCGCGGCGAGTACCCGCTCGCGCGTGGCCGGGGCGACCGGCCTCGGTCCGTTGTTGATGACGTAGCTGACGACCGCGGTCGACGTCCCCGCCAGTCTCGCCACATCGTCCCGCGTCACCTTGGCCACGCGCGGCAGTCTACGCGGATATACCTACCTTCCGGCAGGCCGGACCGGGGCTTCTTCCTTCAGCGCGGCTGCCCTTGACTGCTCCGAACGGGTTACGGGTCCGGCAGCCGCCTCCGCTGCGGCCCGGTCCTTGGCCTCCTCGGCCGCGCGCTCCACCTTCTCGGGTACCACGAAGCGGTAGCCGACATTGCGGACCGTGCCGATCAGCGACTCGTGCTCGGGGCCGAGCTTGGCGCGCAGCCGCCGCACATGGACGTCGACGGTCCGCGTACCGCCGAAGTAGTCGTAGCCCCAGACCTCCTGGAGCAGCTGGGCACGGGTGAAGACCCGGCCCGGGTGCTGCGCGAGGTACTTGAGCAGTTCGAACTCTTTGAAGGTCAGGTCCAGGACCCGGCCCTTCAGCTTCGCGCTGTACGTGGCCTCGTCGACCGAGAGGTCGCCGTTGCGGATCTCCATCGGGGAGTTGTCGCCGGTGATCTGCTGCCGTCCGGTGGCCAGCCGCAGCCGGGCCTCGACCTCGGCCGGTCCTGCCGTGTCCAGCAGCACGTCGTCGACGCCCCAGTCGGCGGTGACGGCCGCGAGACCGCCCTCCGTCACGACGAGGATCAGCGGACAGCCCGGTCCGGTGGACCGCAGCAGCTGGCAGAGCGACCGCACCTGGGGGAGGTCGCGGCGGCCGTCGATGAGAATGAGGTCGGCACCCGGGGTGTCGACGAGAGCGGGGCCTTCGGCCGGTGCCACCCGCACGCTGTGAAGCAGGAGACCGAGGGCGGGAAGCACCTCCGTCGACGGTTGAAGGGCATTCGTCAGGAGCAGCAGTGAACTCATCGCCGCCCACCTGCCTGGAACGTCGGTCGGTGATCGTGCACGGTTCGCTCGCCCATTACGTCGGTCCTCCTCGTTCCCTGCGAGAGGGGCACTCCCGGGCCGGGCCCGGGGGAGTATGCGGTACTTCTTCGTACGTTTTCCTGCTGGTCCCACGGCTGCAATCCCGCGCCCCGGGACCGCTGAGCTTGTGGAAACGTCGCTGTAACAACGCCTGGAAAGCACAAAAGGACCCGGGGGCTGCTTTGCCCGGATCCTCTTCCCAGCACAATAGCCCACATGAGTTCTGTGTCCGAGGGGCGATTTCGGAGTTCCGCTGTTCCCTCGATCACGCCCGGTCCACTGCGCACCGCATTGCGTACCGATGACGGGGTGCGTATCGAGGCGGCGTACGAACCGTGTACGACGGGTGCCGGGGCTGTTGCGGGGTCATCCCTCGACGGTACTGCGATCGTGCTCGCGCACGGTTTCACCGGTTCGGTGGACCGGCCCGCGGTGCGACGTGCCGCCGGGGTGTTCGCCGGGCGTGCGGCCGTGGTCACGTTCTCGTTCCGGGGGCACGGCGGGTCCGGCGGGCGGTCGACGGTGGGAGACCGCGAGGTGCTGGATCTGGCGGCGGCGGTGGCATGGGCGCGGGAGCTCGGACACCGCCGGGTCGTGACCGTCGGGTTCTCGATGGGCGGGTCCGTGGTGCTGCGGCACGGGGCGCTGTACGCGGGGCGGCCGACGGACGACGCGGAAGCCGGTGGCACTGCGGAGCGCGAGGGGCGTACCGGGGCGCGTTCGGAGGCGCACGCGGATGCGGTGGTGGCCGTGAGCGCCCCCGCTCGCTGGTACTACCGGGGCACCGCCCCGATGCGCCGACTGCACTGGGTGGTCACCCGGCCGATGGGCCGGATGGCAGGCCGCTACGGCCTGCACACCCGGATCGACCGCAACGCGTGGGATCCGGTGCCGCTCTCCCCGGTCGAGGCCGCCGGGCTGATCGCCCCGGCGCCGCTGCTGATCGTGCACGGCGACCGGGATCCGTACTTCCCGCTGGACCACCCGCGCTCGCTGGCCGACGCGGCGGGCGACGGCGCCGAGCTGTGGCTGGAGCACGGCATGGGACATGCCGAGAACGCCGCGGACGAGATCTTGCTCACCCGCATCGCCGACTGGGCGGTGACGCCGTGACCCATGATGGACAGCTGACGAGAGACGAGAGGAGTGGCGCCATGGCTGCGGTAACCATCCGCTACTGGGCCGCCGCCAAGGCTGCGGCCGGGACCGCGGAGGAGCCGTACACGGCTGCGACCCTCGCCGAGGCGCTCGATGCGGTGCGCGCACGGCACCCCGGAGAGCTCACCCGAGTGCTGCAAAGGTGCTCGTTCCTCATCGACGGTGACCCCGTGGGGGCCCGCGGCCATGAGACCGTACGCCTTGCCGAGGGCGGCACGGTCGAGGTGCTCCCGCCGTTCGCAGGAGGGTGAACCGCAGAACATGAGCAGCAGCAACGATCAGCAGTATCCGTACGGACAGGACCCTCGCCACGGGTACGGTCCCGGCCACGACCCGTCGGACGGCGGGCAGCCGCAGCCGTACGGTGATCAGTCCTACGGTGATCAGTCCTACAGTGCGCAGTCCCACGGCGATCAGTCCTACGGGGCGCAGGCTTACGGTGCGCAGTCCTACGGGGCGCAGGCCTACGGTGCGCAGTCCCACGGCGGCGAGGTCCATGGCGCGCAGCCGCACGGGCAGCAGCCCCCGTATCCCTCGTACGGGACCCCGCAGCAGGCACCGCAGGCGAGCCCCGGGCAGGGCTGGCCGGCCGGGTACGGGCAGGAGCCCGCCGCGCCCACGGCCCACGGCCAGGACCCCGCGGTCGCGCAGACCTGGGAGGGCCAGACCTGGGACACCCAGTACCAGCCGGTCCTCCAGTCTGCGCAGCCCGCCCAGCCCGCCCAGCCCGCCCAGCCCGCCCAGCCCGCCCAGCCCGCCCAGCCCGGTCCGGTCGCCGACGAGACCGCCTACCTGCCGCCCCATCTGCCGCCGCAGGGCGCCTCGGGCTCGTACCCGCTGCCGCCCGAGGTGCCGGCAGCGCCCCCGGCCGCCGAGCCGGCCGCACCCGCCTCTGCGCACGACGCGGCCGGGTACGGCGCCCCCACCACCCTGGGCAACAGCCGGATCACCGATGCCCAGCGCGCCCGTGCCGAGGGCCGCTCACCGATCATCCCGCCGGGCATGCAGCCCGCCGGGATCACCGCCGGACTCGGGCTGCTGCTCGCCCTGGGCGCCGCGATCGGGCCGTACGCCCTGGTCGTGCCCCTCGTGCTGCTCCAGGCCGTGACCGCGGCCGGCTGGTTCCGGCTCAACGGCATGTGGCCGGCCCGGCAGGGCATCGCGCTCGCGTTCGCGGGCGGCCTCGTCGCCGACATCGTGCTGCTCGCCGCGGGCCGGGAGAACGGACCGGCCGCCATCCTCGGCACCCTCGGCGTCTGGGTGCTGCTCACCGTGGTCCTCCAGCTGCGCAGCCACGCGAGTGCCGACGAGCGGATGCAGGGGCTGATGGCCACCGTCGCGTCGGCCGCGCTCTCGGTCCTGGCCGCCGGACACCTCGCGGCGGTCCCGGACGCGGTGACGGTGGGCGCGGTGGCTGTCGCGGTCGCCGTGCTCGTCCGCGCGCTCCCGCTGCCCGGACCGGCCTCGGTCGTGGTGGCGCTGCTCGCCGCGGCGGGCGGTGGAGCCGTGGCCGGGGCGCTCACCGACCTGGGAGCGAAGGGCGCGCTGCTCGGCATCGCTGCGGGTGTCTGTGCGCTGATCGGGCTGCGGGTGGCGAGTTACGACTACCCGTCGCGCTTCGTCCACATGACCGCCGGTGTGGCACTGCCGCTCACCGCCGCGGCGCCCGCCGTGTACCTGCTGGGCCGCGTGCTCTCATAGGGGCTCCGGTCCGGACCACGCCGGGCCTGATGCAAACGAAAGCCCGTTCCCGGGGCCGGACCCGCCCCGGGAACCGAAGAGGGGTGCCTGCTCGTCGATCACCTGGGGCGCCGCACAGATTCGCCGGACGTGCGGGGCGCCGGGGGTCCGGCCGGAATGCAGGGTGGGGGAAAGAGCGGGCATGCGTGCACTGCGGATACTGCTGGTCATCGTGGTGGTCCTGGGCGGGATCTTCGTCGCCGTCGACCGGGCGGCGGTGTACTTCGTCGAGTCGGAGGCCGCGGGGCGGATCCGGATCACGGATGCCACGATCGGCTCGACGGACGTCTCCATCAAGGGATTCCCGTTCCTGACGCAGATTGCCGGTAACCGCCTCGACGAGGTCGATGTCGAGATCACCGGCATCGAGACCGCGGCCAACGGCCGCAGGCTCCGGATCAGCCGGATGAACGCCGCACTGCACGACGTGAAACTGGCCGACGGCTACTCCAGCGCCACCGCCGCCCGCGCCACGGGCACCGCCGTCATCTCGTACGAGGACCTCACCAAGGTTGCCAGTGACGGCGTTGCCGTCGAGTACGGCGGCAACAACAAGGTGAAGGTGACCGGCACGGTCGACGTCCTCGGCAACCCGGTCTCGCGCAGCGTGCTCTCCACCGTCACCCTGGTCGACGGCCACACGCTCCGGGTGCGCGCGGACAAGGTGCCGGGCGAGGGCATCCCCGGGCTGGAGGGGATCGTCCGCCAGAAGACCGACTTCGACCGGGAGATCGGCGGCCTGCCGAGCGGCCTGAAGCTCCAGAAGATCCAGCCGACCGCCGACGGCCTGGAGATCTCGGTGACGGGCACGGATGTGAAGCTCGCCGCTTAGGGTCTTTCGTTTGGATCAGGTGGATCAGGCCGGGCTCGTGGATCAGGCCGGGCTCGCGGGGGTCCGGCACGCACGCTTGCCGCGTTGTCGTCACTCGCCAGGGCTCCGCCCCGACTCCCTCCTCCGCCTTGCAATCGCACGCACCAGACCCCGCTCCCTGATCCGGCCTGATCCAAACGAAAGACCCTGGGCGCATCGCCCCCTCCGGCGGGCCACCCCCGCTCTCCGGACGCCTCGACGCCCTGGCGCGCCACATACTGAGACGGCCGTGTCCGATCCGTAGATGGCTGTCGGCCGCCGACGGAGCGGAAGCGGTGCGGGGGATGCCTCGGCCTCACCCTCGTCTCGTATGGCAGACGATCGCGTCTCAGGATTCGACACGGCGGTGACATGTCCGCCCGTATCTCCCTACGATCGGTCCCATGCAGTGCTCTATTGGCGGTCTCCCGCAGCGGGGACGGGCGGATCTCACGAAGCGGCGGGCAGTGGACCTGTGCCGCGTCGCCGCCATGCTCTGTCGCACTGTCTGAGCGGGAGCCCTCGGCGCCCCGCATTCCCCCCGGCCCCTCGACCGACGTCGGGGCCCATCCGATCGTCGTTGTACGTGCGCACGCCGTGCCGCCGTGCATCCGCATCACGCACCGTCTCGCATCATCTCGCCGCAGACCGCCCCGGAGGAGAACAGAATGAGCCGTAGTGACGTCCTGGTAGACGCCGACTGGGTCGAGGCCCACCTCGACGACCCGAAGATCGCTCTCGTCGAGGTGGACGAGGACACCTCGGCGTACGAGAAGAACCACATCAAGAACGCGATCCGGATCGACTGGACCAAGGACCTCCAGGACCCGGTCCGCCGCGACTTCATCGACCAGGCCGGGTTCGAGAAGCTGCTGTCCGAGAAGGGCATCGGCAACGACACCACGGTTGTCCTGTACGGCGGCAACAACAACTGGTTCGCGTCCTACGCGTTCTGGTACTTCAAGCTCTACGGCCACCAGGACGTCCGCCTGCTCGACGGCGGCCGCAAGAAGTGGGAGCTCGACTCCCGCGACCTGGTCGACGGCGACCAGATCCCGTCCCGCCCGGCCACCCGGTACAAGGCCCAGCCGCAGGACAAGTCGATCCGCGCCTACCGCGACGACGTCGTGAAGGCGATCGGCAACCAGAACCTGGTCGACGTGCGTTCGCCCGACGAGTTCAGCGGCAAGCTGCTCGCCCCGGCGCACCTCCCGCAGGAGCAGTCCCAGCGCCCCGGCCACGTGCCGAGCGCCCGCAACATCCCGTGGTCGAAGAACGCCAACGACGACGGCACCTTCAAGTCGGACGAGGAGCTCAAGGCCCTCTACGAGGCCGAGCAGGTCGACCTGGCGAAGGACACCATCGCGTACTGCCGCATCGGCGAGCGCTCCGCGCTCACCTGGTTCGTGCTGCACGAGCTGCTCGGCCAGGAGAACGTCAGGAACTACGACGGTTCGTGGACCGAGTACGGCTCCCTCGTGGGTGTGCCGATCGAGCTCGGCGCCAACAAGTAACTCCGCACGACCCGGACCAGCACGACCCCCGAACCAGAAGGACGAGACACCATGTGTGGAGCAAAGGCCGGCGGCCCCGACGCCTCGACCATCAAGCCCGGTGAGACCACCATCCAGGGCAGCGTGACCCGCGACGGCGAGCCCGTCACCGGCTATGTGCGCCTGCTGGACTCGACCGGCGAGTTCACTGCCGAGGTCCCGACCTCGGCGACCGGACAGTTCCGCTTCTACGCGGCCGAGGGCACGTGGACGGTGCGCGCCCTCGTCCCGGGCGGCAGCGCCGACCGCACGGTCGTGGCGCAGACCGGTGGCCTCTCCGAGGTCGCGATCGCCGTCTAGTACGGCAGTTCCCGCAGTACTTGCCGCGGTCCGCGTGCCGCGGCACAGATCGGCCGAAGGGCCGTACCCCAGGGGGTTGGACGCCTTCCTGAACGGGGTACGGCCCTTCGTGCCGTCCGGGCGGCTGCGAGCCGTTCGCACGGGCGGCTTGGAGACCTACCCTGGGAGCATGTACGCGCGACGCCGTCGCAACTATTTCGTGATGATGGGGGCCTGCATCGTCCTGTTCGTGTCGGCCTGGTCCTTCGTCAGGCTGTGGTCGATGCCGGCCGCGGTAGTGATGTGCCTCGTAGCGATGGTCATCCCGCCCGTCGCGGCCATGGTCGCCAACCGGCGGGGGCCGGAGGACCGCTGGTGGGACGATCCGTCCGGCGACCCGAAGTCCGACGAGTGGTGGGACGAACTGGACGGCAAGAAGCGGCGCTAGCGCCCCGCCGGTATCACCGGTATCAGTAGACGAGCGCCTGGACGCCGTCGGCCATGGTCTCGCTGACGAAGACCTGGGCACCGGCGATCCGTACACCTTCCAGGACGTCCTGCTCGGTGATGTCGCGCCGGGCCGCGCACTGCGTGCACAGCGTGATCTGCCCGCCCGCCTGGATCGACTCGATCAGATCCGGCAGCGGCGCGGCATGCGGCAGTTCGAACTCGGCGGCGCGTCCCGGCAGCGCGAACCAGGAGGACTCCCCGGTCAGCCAGAGCGAGACCTCCACGCCACTGGCGACGGCGACCGCGGCCACCGTGAACGCCTGCGAGCAGCGCTCGGCGGAGTCGGCACCTGCGGTCACCTTGATCACGAGCTTCTTCGGCATATGCCGAACTGTAATCGTCGAGCGAGCAACCTCATCCCCCCGGTGGCAGTCAGGTGTGTGCGCGGATAACGGAATCAGCGCCTCTGGTCTCGTGGGGGGACCTCAATTGGAACCGAAAAACACCATTTCTGACGGGCCGGCGCCCGAGAGCGGACCCGAGCCCCGTTCTCAGCCCGCACCCGGGACGCCCGTGGCCGCACCGGCCATCGCGCCCGTCGCCGCGCCCGTCGCCGAGTCCGTCGCCGCGCCGGCCACCGCGCCGGCCACCGCGCCCGTCGCCGCGCCGGCCACCCC
>NZ_JBSFET010000043.1:0-53798 GCF_053594575.1 Streptomyces sp. NPDC001880 | reverse complement strand
CGTTCACGGAGCCGCTCCACCTCACCAAGATCCACAGGCCGCAGCATGCGCCACCGCAACCACCGAGATCAAATCAACCTAACGAAGTACTACTAGGGCCTGTCCGGCGGATCAGGGTCGGACAGGGCGCGGCGTCCGGTGCGGTGCATCGCAAGGCGCCGGAGCGTCTTGATGGCGGAGCCATTCGGATGTTTCGGCAACGCCGCGAGGCGCCGTGCCAGACGCCGCGACCCCGGCCATGATCCGCCGGACAGGCACTAATCCACGTCGAGCCGACAGGCGGCGACCCGTGGCCCGAGGGGGGTGAGTACCACGCGCGTACGGGCCGTTCCCGACTCATGACCGGCCAGGTCGAGCAGCGATCTCACGAGGGAACGGAGCACCGCGCGCTCCGTCTCGTCCAGGACCGCCGGGCCGGTGTCGGCACCCGGCGGCCACTCCACGATCCCGGCCACCGTGTGCATGCCGTTCTCGGTTCTGGTCTCGACGCTCAACTGGGGCCCCTCCAAGGACTCCGGCGCGGTGTACGGAGGGGACTGGACACCGGACGCCACACGCTCGGCCCACCGTTCCACGGTGGACAGGTCCTGGAAGGCCTGGCGGAGTTCCGTACCGTCGGGGGAACGATCCCTGGGGTCCTTCACGTGAGTACTCCTTACTGCAGACAACTACGGAACGACCCTTGCCCACCCGGCTCCCGGTTCCGTCCCGAACCGTTCCCGCTTTCTTCCCGTTCCCTCGTTCGCCAAGGGAACGCAGCGGTAATCGATGGCCGCATGCTGACCCCCGTTCGGCTCGGACAGGGATCCGTGGTGATCCGCAGAGGATGCGACATCCTGGGGGATTGAGGCGTGGCAACCAATCGATTCGACGGCTCGGGCACGATGTGCCGGATGCCGGTGCACAAGGGATCCGGATCCTGATGGGCACCCGGATATCAACGGACATTCCCGGTCGCTTTTCGGGAATGGGGCCCTTCCTCCTCGTCTGGTCCGGTCAGGCGGTGTCCCTGGCAGGAAGCGCGGCGGTCCGGTTCGCCTTCATCGTCGAGGTGTGGGCGTCCGGCGGGAAGGCGACTGCTGTCACCGTCCTCTCGCTGTGCGCCATGCTGCCGCAGGCCGTGTTCAGTCCCATTGCGGGCGCAATCGTCGACCGGATACCCAAGCGCACCGCGCTCCAGATTGCCGACGTCGGCGGGCTCCTCGTGGTGGGCACACTGGCCCTGCTCCACTACCTCGGCGCATTCCACGCCTGGCAGGTCTATCCGGCCGCCGTGCTGCTCGGCATCTGTGCCGCCTTCCAGTTCCCGGCCCTGTCCTCGGCCGTTCCCCTCCTGGTCCGCAAGGACCAACTGGACCGCACCAACGGCCTGTTGGCCGGCGCGAAGAGTGCCGCCGGGATCGGCGGCCCCGCGCTGGGCGGTCTGCTCGTCGCCCTCTTCGGGATCGGCCCGACGCTCCTGGTCGACATGGCGAGCTACGCGTTCGCCCTCATCGGCATCCGGATCGTGCGCTTCAACGGCGACCGGGTGACGAAAAAGACCGACGCACCGCGCAAACGGATCACCGCCGATGCCGTCGAGGGGCTGCGCTATCTGTTCCGGGTACCCGGCCTGCGCGACCTGATCGTCAACTTCTGCGTCGTCAACCTCGTCATGGTCTTCGGCTTCGCCCTGATCTCGCCGATGGTGCTGATCCGGGCCGGCAACGGCGCGCTCGCCGCGGTCAACACCTCGGTCGGCATCGGCGGAGTGGCCGGGGCCCTGCTCATGGCGGCCTGGGGCGGCCCCGCGAACCGGGGCCGGGGCATGATGCTCGGCGTGGTCGGCATGTGCCTGTCCGCCCTGGTGGTGATGAGCCTGGTGGACGGGGTGAC
This sequence comes from Streptomyces sp. NPDC001880, assembly GCF_053594575.1. NCBI lineage: Bacteria > Bacillati > Actinomycetota > Actinomycetes > Kitasatosporales > Streptomycetaceae > Streptomyces > Streptomyces sp. NPDC001880. Next base: position 51,923 of record NZ_JBSFET010000043.1, on the reverse strand, counting down.
CGGCTGGTGCCTGGCCATCCTGGTCGGCGCCCTGCTCATGACGGTGGTCAACGCCTCGATGCAGACGATCGTGCAGACCAAGGTCCCCCACGAATGGCAGGGCCGGGTCTTCGGCGCGGTGATGTTCCTGTCGCAGATCTCCGTGCCCGTGGCCATGGCGGTCTCCGGACCGCTCGCCGACCAGGTCTTCGAACCGCTGGCCGCGCGGGGCTCCGGGCTCTTCACCGTGCTCGGTCCCCTCGTCGGCGACGGTCCGGGCAGCGGCATGGCGGCCATGTTGTTCCTCGCCGGCATCGGCGGGACCGGGGTCGCCGTCTGGGGCCTCGCCAGCCGCTCGATCAGGAACATCGACGACCTGCTGCCCGACCTCGACGCCCCGCAGGAGCCCGCCGGGCAGAGCGAGTGCCGAGGAGGTGAGCGCGATGAGGTGCGTGCATGAGCTGTTCGAGGAGCAGGTGGCACGGACGCCCGGCGCGACGGCGCTGATCCACGAGGACGAACGGATCGACTACGCGGGACTCGACGAGCGGGCGGCCCGGCTGGCGGGCCTGCTGGCCGCGCGGGGCATCCGGGCCGGTGACACGGTCGGCGTGTACCTGGAGCGCTCCGCCGCACTCGTCGTGACGGTGCTCGGCATCCTCAAGGCCGGAGCCGGATACGTGATCCTGGACCCCGGATTCCCCGCCGAACGGCTGCGCGCGATGGCCGAGGACGCGAGGACGGCCGTGGTCGTCTCGGCGCGCGACGCCGCGCCCGGCATGCTCGACGTGGAGCAGGTGCACATCGAGGACGTCCACGGGGCGCAGCCGCTGCCGCGCGGCGCCGTCCGGGTCCGGCCCGACGACATCGCGTGCGTGATGTTCACCTCCGGGTCGACCGGGCGGCCGAAGGGCATCGCCTCGTCGCACCACGCGATCACGTCCACCCTCACCGGGCAGACCTTCGCCTCGTTCGGTCCCGGCGCGATCTGGCTCCAGTGCGCGCCGCTGTCCTGGGACGCGTTCGCCATGGAGCTGTGGGGGCCGCTCATGAACGGCGGGACCTGTGTCCTGCACCCCGGCCGGCGGCCCGAACCCTTCGTGATGGCACGGCTCGTCGCCGAGCACGGCATCACCTCCATGTACCTTTCGGCGTCCTTGTTCAACGTCGTCGTCGACGAGTACCCGCAGGTGATGGACGGACTGCGGGAGCTGGTGGTGGGTGGCGAGGCCCTGTCCGCGCCGCACGCGGCCCGTGCCCTGGAGCGCCGGCCGGAGCTGCGGCTGAGCAATGGCTACGGGCCCGTCGAGTGCATGGTCTTCCTGACCGTCCACCCGGTGAGCCTCGCCGAGCTCGGCGAGGGTCCGGTGCCGATCGGCCGTCCGCTGGCGGGCAAGCGGCTGTACGTCCTCGACGAGGAACTGCGCCCGGTACCGGACGGCCGCACCGGTGAGATCTACGCCGCCGGGGCGGGCCTCGCCCGCGAATACCGGGGACGGCCGGCGCTGACCGCGGAACGCTTCGTCGCCGCCCCGTCCGGTGAGCGTCTCTACCGCACCGGCGACCTCGGGCGACGGCGTGCCGACGGGGTCCTCGAATATCTGGGCCGGGCCGACAGCCAGGTGAAGATCCGGGGCTTCAGGGTGGAGCCGGGCGAGGTCGAGAGCGTGCTGGCCCGGCACCCCGGCGTCGACCGGGCAGCGGTCGTCGCCCATGAGCACCCGGCGGGCGACCGGCAGCTGACCGCGTACGTCGTGCCGCGCGGCGGTGCCCGGGAGAACTTCTCCGAAACGGAGTTGCGTGCCCACGCCTGCGGCGTGCTGGCCGACTACCTGGTCCCGGCGGTCTTCGTACCGCTGGACGCGCTGCCGCTCACCCCCAGCGGAAAGCTGGACCGGGCGGCCCTGCCGGAGCCCGGCACCGCGGCGGCCCTCCCGGGCCGGGCGACGGGGAGCGGCACCGCGGCCGCGCTGTGCGAGCTCTTCTCCCAGGTGCTGCGCACCGGCCCGGTCGGCCCGGACGACGACTTCTTCGCCCTCGGCGGCCACTCCCTGCTGGCCGCCCGGCTGCTGGGCCGGATCCACGCCGTGCTCGGCGCCGAGATCGACATCCGCGGGCTCTTCGAGGCGCCCACCCCGGCGCTGCTGGCCCCGCTCGTCGACACCGCTCCCCCGGCTCCTTGCGCGGCTCCCGCGCCCGGCACCGCCTCCGGCGCGCTCCCGGTGTCGCACGCGCAGCACCGGCTGTGGTTCCTGGACCGGATCGGGGCGGGCGCCGCGTACAACCTGCCGATGCTGGTCCGGTTGCGCGGCGCGGTCGACGCGGCCGCGCTGGGCGAGGCGCTGGCTGCGGTCGCCGGCCGTCACGAAGTGCTCCGCACCGTCTTCGAGGAGTCCGACGGCGCCCCCGTGCGGCGGGTGCTGAACGGGGCGGCCGCGCGGCCTCCCTTCCGCCACCTGCGGGTCGCCGGGGATTCGATGGAGCGGGAGATCGAGCGGGAGGCCCGGCACCGCTTCGACCTGCGTGCCGAACTCCCGGTACGGGCAACGCTGTTCACCAGCCTGGAGCAGCCGAAGGAGCACGCGCTGCTGGTGCTGGTCCATCACATCGCCGGGGACGGATGGTCCCTGCGGCCGCTCTTCCGCGATCTGTCGCGCGCCTACGAGGCACGGGTGAGCGGCGCGGACACTGCCGGGCTCGCCCCGCTCGCCGTCCCCTACGGGGAGCACGCCCGCCACCAGCTCGACCGGCTCGGCTCCGTGTCCGATCCGCACGCCCTCGCCGCCCGCCAGCTCAGGTACTGGCGCAAGGAGCTGGACGGGCTGCCACCCGGCGGTCCGCTGCTGCCCCGCCGCGCCGGGCGCCCCGCCGTACCCGGTCCGGCCGCGCAGGTCGTGGTCCGCCGGCTCGACGCGGCGGCCCACGCCCGGGTGGTCGACGCGGCCCGCGCCCGGGGCGCCACGCTCTTCATGGCCCTGCACGCCGCGCTGGCCACAGTGCTGGTGCGGGCCGGGGCGGACGAGGACCTGGCGATCGGAGCCCCGGTGGCCGGGCGTGCCGGGGACGGCAGTGTCGAGGACGTCGTCGGGTTCTTCGTCAACATGCTGGTACTGCGCACCGATCTGTCCGGCGACCCCACCGCGGGCGAAGTGCTCGCCCGGGTACGGGAGACGGACCTCGCCGCGTTCAGCCACCAGGACGTGCCGTTCGAGGACGTGGTCGGAGGCCTCAATCCGCCCCGCTCCCCGGGCCGTCAGCCGTTCACCGACGTGGTCCTGGCGCTCCAGAACAACGCGCGGGCCGAGGTCACGCTGCCCGGTGCCGAGCACGGCGTCGAGATCGTGCGCACCGGCGCCGCCCGGTTCGAACTCCTGGTGGACGTCACGGACTCCACCTCCGAGCAGGGCGCACCGGACGGGCTGACGCTGACGTTCGAGTACCGGGGGGAGGCGCTGGAGGCGGACTTCGTCCAGTGGCTCGCACTCGCCCTCCCCGAGGCCCTGGAGGCGGCTGCGGCCGACCCCGGCACGCTACTGTCGCAACTGGGTCTCACCGCGCCGCCCCGGCGGGCCGGGGAGAGCGACCGGATCACGGCACCCGCCCGGCACCGGGGCGCCGCCGGGCGACCGATGACCGCCCTGGAGCAGGAGATCGCCGCCGTGTGGGGCGAGGTCCTCGGCGTGCCGGTCGCCCGCCCGGACGACGACTTCTTCGCACTCGGTGGCAACTCCCTGCGCGCGGTGCGCGCCGTGGCCCGGCTCGGCTCCGACAGACCGGTGACGGTGGCCCAGCTGTTCGCCGCGCCCACGGTCGCCGCCTTCGCCGCCGAGCTGGAACAGGCGGTCGTCAGACCCGCGCCGCCCGCCGCGTCCCCCATCCCGCGCCGCCCCAGGGTGCCGCGCCGTCCGCAACCCCAGACCCAGTCCAGCAGAAAGCAGGAGGAGTGGCAGTGGACCTCAGTGTGATGTTCTTCGGTGCGGACAGCACCACGGCCGGCGGGGCCCGGCACACCGAGACCTACGAGGACATCCTCTCCGTGGCCGGGACCGCCGACCGGCTCGGGTTCCACGCCGTCTGGACTCCCGAGCGCCACTTCCAGCAGGTGGGGCAGGTCTTCCCCAGCCCTCCGGTACTCAGCGCGGCGCTCGCCGTCGCCACCGAGCGGATCGGGATCCGCGCGGGCAGCGTCGTGCTGCCGCTCCACCACCCGCTGCGGGTGGCGGAGGACTGGGCCGTCGTGGACAACCTGTCGCACGGACGGGTGGGTCTCTCCGTCGCCACCGGCTGGCACTCCAAGGACTTCACGCTGGCCCCCGAGAGTTACGAGGACCGCCGGCGGTCCGCCCTGGAGACGATCCCGCGGCTGCGGTCGCTCTGGGCGGGCGAGGCCGCCGAGTACCCCGACGGCACGGGCACCCCGGTCTCCGTGACGCCCCAGCCCCGGCCCGTGCAGGACACCCTGCCGCTGTGGATCACCACGTCCGGCAACCCGGAGACCTGGGAGGCTGCCGGACGCCTGCGCGCCGGGGTGCTCGGCGCGACGGTCGGGCAGAGCCGGGACGAGCTGGCCGAGAAGATCGCCCGCTACCGCGCCGCCTGCGCCGCGGCCCCCGACCAGCGGGGCACAGACGCACACGGCCGGGTCACGCTGATGGCCCATACATACGTCGGCACCGACGACGCGGAGGTCCGCCGGATGGCGGGCGCACCGCTCAAGACCTATCTCGCCTCGTACGTCCGCCAGACCGCGGCGAACCGTTCCGCGGACGCCACGACGGCGGCTCTCACCGAGGAACAGACCGCGATGCTCGCCGACTTCGCGTTCGAGCGCTATCTCAGCTGGGGCAGCCTGCTCGGCTCCCCCGGCCACTGCGCCAAGATGCTCGCCGATCTGGCCGAGCTGGGCGTCGACGAGGTCGCCTGCTTCATCGACTTCGGCATCGGACGCGACGACGTACTGGCCGGGCTGCACCGGTTGGCCGAACTGAAAGAGAACCTGTGATGAGCGCCCCCACCGTTTCGCGCCCCGTCCCGGGTGCCGCGTCCCCTTCTTCCATGGCCGACCGGTTCGGCGCACTCGGCAGGGAGCAGCGCATCCGCCTGATGCGCCGTCTGCTGGAGGCCGGGCGGGCCCGTGAGATACCCGCCGTCATACCGCCGCGCGACCCGGCCCGCCGGGTGCCGCTGAGCCCCGCGCAGCACGACCTGTGGGTGTACGACTCGCTGTATCCCGGCACCCCCGCGCTCAACCTGTGCGCCGCGTACCACTTCGAGCAGTCCGTCGATGCGGCACATCTGGAGGCGGCGCTGACGCTGATCCAGCGTCACCACGACATCCTGCGGACCCGGATCGTGACGGACCCGTCGGGCGAGCTGCACGTCGAGTTCCACGACGACGCGACCTTCGATCTGGAGCGCGAGGATCTGCGGGGCACCGCCAGGACGATCGACGAGGCCTTCGAGACCTTCCGCAGCCGCCCCTTCGACCTCGGCCGGGACAAGCTGATCCGGGCCCGGTTCGTCCGGGTCGACGAACGGCGCTCCACCCTGATGCTGAGCCTCCACCACACCATCAGCGACTGGTGGTCGTTCGACGTGCTGCAGAACGAGTTCGCGCAGGTGTACGGAGCCCTGCGCGACGGCCTGGAGCCGCCCATCACCCGGCCCGCCGTCCAGTACGCCGACTTCTCGTGCTGGCAGAGCGAGCTGGAGGAGTCCGGGGTCTTCGCCAGTCGGCTCGACTTCTGGCGGCGTTATCTCGCCGACCCGCCCGGTCCGCTCACCGTGCCGGGCGGCACCGCCGTCACCGAGGGGGGCGGGATCGCCCAGGTCCCCTTCCGCATCGACGCGCAGACCACCGCTGCCGTGCGGGCCCTGGCCCGGGAGCGTGGTGCCTCCGTCTACGTCGTCCTGATGGCCGCCTTCGCCGTCCTGGCGCACCGGGTCAGCGGCGCCGACGACCTGGTGCTCGGCACACCCATCGCCAATCGCGCGGCCAAGGGCCTCGACCGGGTCATCGGGTATGTCATGAACGCCGTGCCGACGCGCTGGAGGGTGACGCCGGAGCGTTCCTTCGCCGATGTGCTCGCCGGGTTCGCCGTCGACTTCCCGGATCTGATGGCCAACTCGGACGTGCCCGTCGGCCGGATCGTGTCGGCCGCGGCGCCCGAGCGCAGCGCGGGCCGGGCCCCGCTGTACCAGTGGGTGTTCATGCACCTGACGCAGCAGCCCAGCGTCTCGGTGATGAAGGAGTTCGCGGAGCCGGAGCGCATCCACACAGGCGGCGAGCACGACCTGGTCGGCGTGGTGAAGGACAGCGGTGACGGCATGGAGGGCAGCTTCGGGCTGCGTACCGATGTCTTCAGCCCCGAGACGGTGGCCCGCTGGACGCAGTGCTACGTCGAGCTCCTGCGGCAGATCACCGCCGACCCCACCGCCCTCATCGGGGACATCGACCTGGTGCCCCGTGCCATGCGCGGTGAGCTGCTCTCCGGATCCGCCGGGCCCGCCGCCCCCGCCCCCCTCTCACTGCCCGAGCTGGTGGCGCGGCAGGCGGTCCGCACGCCGGACGCGCCGGCCGTCGAGTCCCCGGGGCACACCCTGAGCTACGGCCGGCTGGACGACCGGGTGGCACGGCTGGCGGGCAGGCTCGTCCGTCTCGGGGCCGGCCCCGGGCGGGTCGTGGCCCTCGCCCTCGCCCGCGGCAGCGACTGGCCGGTGGCGGCGCTGGCCGTCCAGCGGGCCGGCGCCGCCTATCTGCCCCTCGACCCCGCCCACCCGGCCGAGCGGCTCCGCCGGGTCCTGGCCGAGGCCGCGCCCGTGCTGCTCGTCACCGAACCCGGCGCCGCGCCCCTGGGGACCGGGCTGCCGACCCTGGTTCTCGACGAGGACTCCTGGTCCGGGGAGCCGCTGCCGCCCGGCGGCCCGGCACCGCACGATGTCGCCCACGTCATCCACACCTCCGGCTCCACCGGCACCCCCAAGGGCGTGGTGGTCACCCACGCCGGTGTGGCCGCGCTCACCCGAAGCCTGGTGGACGGCATCGGACTGGACGCCGACAGCCGGGTGCTCCAGCTCGGGCCGCCCTCCTTCGATATATCCGTCGGAGAGCTGTGCCTGGCCTTCGGTTCCGGCGGAACCCTGGTGCTCCCGCCCCCGGGTCCGCTCGTGGGCGAGACCCTCGGGACGGTACTGACCGAGCGGCGGATCTCCTGCGCGTTCGTCCCGCCGTCCGTACTCGCGACCGTACCGGCCGGAGCACATCCGGATCTGCGTGCCCTGGTCGTCGGCGCGGAGGCCTGCCCGCCGGAGCTGGTGGCCCGCTGGGCCACCGCGGGGCGGCGCTTCCACAACGCCTACGGGCCCACCGAGTCGACCGTCGTGTCCACCGTCTCCGGACCGCTGGAGGCCGACGGCACGGTGCCGCCCATCGGCACACCGGTGGCGGGCACCACCGTCTATGTCCTCGACGAGCGGCTGCGTCCGGTACCGGCCGGGGCGGGCGGTGAGCTGTACCTGTCGGGTGCCGCGCTCGCCCGTGGCTACCTGGGCCGTGCCGCGCTCACCGCCGAGCGGTTCGTCGCCGACCCCTACGGTCCGCCCGGCAGCCGCATGTACCGCACCGGCGACCTCGCCCACCGCGACGACAACGGCCGCACCTACTACCTCGGGCGCGGCGACGAGCAGGTGAAGCTGCGCGGGCTGCGGATCGAGCCCGGCGAGGTCGCCGCCGCGCTGGCGGAACACCCCACCGTGGGAAGGGCGGTGGCCGTCGTACGCCAGGACCGGGCCGGCGGCGCCCAGCTCGTCGCATACGCGGTGCCCGCGCCGGGCTCAGAGATCGACGAGGGCGCGCTGCTGCTGCACGCCTCCGGGCGCCTGCCCGCGGCCATGGTCCCGGCCGCCGTGGTGGCTCTGGACGCGCTGCCGCTGTCGTCCCACGGCAAGCTCGACCGGGACGCCCTGCCCGCGCCCGCGCCACGGACCTCGGACACCGTCCGGCTCCCCGGGTCGGCGCGTGAGGAGATCCTCTGCGGGCTCTTCGCCGAGCTCCTGGGCCTCGAACAGGCCGGTACCGACGACGACTTCTTCCGGCTCGGCGGCGACAGCATCATGGCGATCCAGCTCGCCGCCAGGGCGCGGGAGGCCGGGCTCGTGCTCTCGCCGCACGACGTGTTCACCGTACGCACCCCGGCCCGGCTGGCCGTGCTGGCCCGCACGCCCGACGGCGGCGCCCCGGAGCAGGAGGACACCGGAACCGGGCGACTGCCCCTCACCCCGGTGATGCAATGGTGGCGCGAACAGGTCCAGGACACCGCGACGTTCACCCAGTCCATGCTGTTCCCGCTGGCGCCCGGCACCGGACTCGCGGCGATCCGGGCGGCCGTCTCCTCGCTCCTCGAGCGGCACTCCGCGCTGCGGATGCGCCTGGTGCGCGGGGACGACACAGGCTGGGAGCTCCAGGTGCCCGAGGAGAGCGGGCCCGTCGACGCGGCGGCCGTCCGGGTGGCCGTTCCGGCGGACGCCGATCTCCACTCCCGGGCGACGGAGCTGGCGCGCACTCTCGCCCTGCGGCCCGAGCACGGCGAAATGGTGCGGGCGGTCTGGCTCGACCCCGGCCCCGGCCGGCCCGGCGCGCTGCTGCTGACCGTGCACCACCTGGCGGTGGACGGTTTCTCCTGGCGGGTGATCGGCCAGGAGCTGGCCGCGGCGCTGGACCGCGGCGCCGAGGGCGCGGCCGCGCCCGCCCGGAGCGCCTCGTTCACCCGGTGGTCCCGGCTGCTCTCCCAGGAGGCCGGGCTGCGGCTCGGTGAACTCCCCTGGTGGGAGCGGCAGCTGGCGGACGGCACGGCGGGCCTGGCCGACGGCCTGGGGTCGGACGGGCAGCGCGAGACCTTCACCTTCGAGCTGGACCCGGGGCTCACCCGCAGTGTGCTCGTCACCCTGCCGGGCTCCTTCAACTGCCGTCCCGACGCGGTGATGCTGACCGCGCTGACCGCGGCGGCCGTCCAGCGGCGGGGCACCGGTTCCGCGCTCGTCGTGCATCTGGAGGGCCACGGGCGCGAGGCCGTCTCCGCCCAGGTCGACGTGTCCGGCACCGTCGGCTGGTTCACCACGCAGTACCCGGTCCGTCTGGACCTCGGTGCCGCCAGGGTGACGCCCGGCGGCCGGCCCGGTGAGGCCCTGAAGTGCGTCAAGGAGCAGCTGGCGTCGGTGCCGTCCGGCGGGCTCGGCTGGGGTCTGCTGCGCTACCTCGACCCCCGGACCGGCCCGGCACTCGCCGCGCTCCCGGCCCCCGACGTCCGCTTCAACTATCTGGGCCGGTTCGCCGCGGGCGACGCGGCGGGCGGGCGGCTGCTGGAGCCGGGCCCGGACGCCGTGCCGCTGGCGCACACCCTGGAGGTGGACGTGCTGGCCCGTGAGGAGAACGGCGAGCCCGTTCTGGAGGCGAGCTTCTCCTACCCTTCGGGGGTGCTCACCGCGGACGAGGTGCGCGCACTGGCCGGGGCGTGGTCCGAGGCTCTCGGCGTCCTCGCGGACCACTGCGGGCCGGACGACGGCGCCGTCCACACCCCGTCCGACTTCCCGCTCGTCGACCTCACCGGCGACCAGCTCGAACTGCTCGGACAGGACATGGACTTCGGCGACCTCGACGCCGGCTTCGACGACTCCGGCTCCACCGACGGCGAGGGGGAGCGACGATGAACGCGCGCATCGCGGACGTACTGCCGCTCTCCCCGCTCCAGGAGGGCCTGCTCTTCCAGGCCGCCCGGCAGACCGAGGGACCCGACCCCTATCTGGTGCAGGCCCGGTTCCTGACCGGCCCCTCGGTCACCGGGGAATCGGTACGGGCAGCGGTCACCGCGCTCCTGGTCCGGCACCCGAATCTGCGCGCCTGCTTCCGGCACGAGCGCCTGGACCGGCCGGTCCAGGTCGTGCCCGAGGCGGTCCGGGTGCCGTGGAGCGAGGCGGATCTGACCGGTCTCGCCCCGGACGCGGTGCGTGTGCGGACCGACGAGGTGCTGCGCGAGGACGCGGCGCTCCGCTTCGACCTGGCCCGCCCGCCGCTGGTGCGTGCCACGTTCCTGCGGAACGACACCGGCGCCGAACTGGTCGTGTCCTTCCACCACATCCTGCTGGACGGCTGGTCGATGCCGGTCGTCGAGCGGGACCTCGCCGCCCTCGTGGCGGGCCGGCCGCTGCCGCCCGCCGCGCCCTACCGGGACTATCTGGTGTGGCTGGGCGGCCAGGACCGGCACAAGGCGGAGGCCGCGTGGTGCGATTCGCTGGAGGGGCTGGAGCGGACCGCGCTGCCGGCCCCCGCCGGACCGGACACGGCACCCGACCGTTCACAGCTGTGGCTGTCCACCGGCCTCACCGAGCTGCTGGTCCGGAGGGCCGCCGAAACGGGCGTCACCCTCAACACCCTGGTGCAGGTGGCCTGGGCGCTGGTCCTGGCCCGGCTGACGGGCTCCCGCGACCTGGTCTTCGGCGCGGTCGTCTCGGGGCGCCCGCACGACCTGCCGGGCGTCGAGTCCATGGTGGGCCTGTTCATCAACACCCTGCCGGTCCGGGTGCGGCTGCGGGACGGCGAGCGGGTGGAGGAACTGCTCCTGCGGGTCCAGGAGGAGCAGTCCCGGCTGCTGGAGCACCACCACGCCCGCACCGCCGAGGTGCAGCGCGCCGTGGGGGCCGGTGAACTGTTCGACTCGGTCGTCGCCTTCGAGAACTTTCCCCGGGGTGCCGGGAACGACGACGGCCCCGGCACCGTCCGCCTGGTGAAGGTGACCGACGCGACGCACTACCCGGTCACCGTCGCGGCGGTCGCCGAGGACCGGCTGCTGCTGTCGGTGAGCTGCCGCCGGGGCATCTGCGCCGACGCGGTCACCCAGCGCCTGGCACACGTGCTGGAGCAGCTGGCCCGCTCTGCGCGGACACCGGTGGACGACATCGACGCCCTGCCCGCGGCGGAGCGGCAGCGACTGCTGGCCCTGGCCGACGGCCCGGCCCGGACACCCGCCGAACCCGCCACCCCGGCCGGGCGGTTCGCCGCCCAGGCGGCCCGGACCCCGAACGCACCGGCCGTCGACACCGACGGCGAGCTGCTCAGCTACGCCGGGCTCGACGCCGCGTCGGACCGGCTGGCCGGCCGCCTCGTCCGGGCCGGTGTGGCACCGGGGCACACCGTGGCCCTGCTGCTCCCCCGTTCGGCGTCCGTGGTCGTGGCCCAGCTCGCAGTCCTGAAGGCGGGTGCCTGCTGGCTCCCTCTCGACCCGGCTCAGCCTCAGGAGCGGCTGGTCCGGCTGATGTCGGCGGCGGCACCCTCGCTCGTCCTCACCGCGGGGACGGGTCCGGCTGCCGCCCGGCTGCCCGCCGGTACCCCGGTGCTCGACGTCACCGAGGAGTCCGGGGACGCGCCGTTCGAGGCCGTTCCCGCCGATCCCGGGGCCGCCGCCTGTGTGATCTACACCTCCGGCTCCACCGGGGAGCCCAAGGGGGTGGTGGTCCCACAGCGGGCGATCACCGAACTGGCCGTCGACGCCCGCTTCGCCGGCGGTGCCCACCACCGGGTGCTGCTGCACAACCCGTACACCTTCGACGCCTCGACCTACGAGGTGTGGGTCCCGCTCCTGAACGGCGGGACGGTGGTCGTCGCTCCCGCCGAGGCGGTCACTCCCGACCTGCTGGAGCGGGTGGTCCGGGAACGGCGGGTCACCGCGCTGGTGCTCACACCCGAACTGCTGCGCACCGTCGCGGAGATCGCTCCCGGGTCGCTGTCCGGGCTCCGTGAGGTGTGGTCCGGCGGCGACGTCCTCGCACCCGACACCGTGCGCCGGATCCGGGAGCACTGCCCGGACACGGCGGTCGTCAACGGATACGGCCCCACCGAGACGACGGTCTTCGCCACCGCGCACACCGTGTCGCGGGATTCGGCGGGGCACCCGGGCGCGGTCCCCATCGGGCGCCCCCTGGACAACACCCGCGCCCATGTCCTGGACGCCCGGCTGCGCCCCGTCCCGGCCGGCGCCACCGGGGAGCTCTACCTCGGCGGCAGCGGGCTCGCCCAGGGCTACCTCGGGCAGCCGGTGCCCACCGCGGAGCGGTTCGTGGCCGATCCGTACGGGCCGCCGGGCAGCCGCATGTACCGCACCGGGGACCTGGCCCGCTGGACCCCGGACGGCTTACTGGAGTTCGCGGGCCGGGCCGACGACCAGGTCAAGGTGCGCGGTTTCCGCGTGGAGCCCGCCGAGGTCGAGGCCGCGCTGGCGGGCTGCCCCGGCGTGGCGCGGGCCGTGGTCGGTGCCCGGCGGGACGCGGCGGGCGGCAAGCTGCTGGCCGCCTGGCTGGTACCGGCCGAGGGCCAGGGCGGGGAGGAACAGTGGCAGCGGACCCTCGCCCGGGTGCGGGAGCATGCCGCCGGGCAGCTGCCGGCGCACCTGGTGCCTTCGCTGTGGGTCCGGATCGACGAGGTGCCGCTCACCCGCCACGGGAAGGTCGACCGGGCCGCGCTCCCCGAACCCGGCCCCACCGGGGAACCGGCGGCCCACCGGGCGCCGCGCACCGCGCGCGAGCGGGAGCTGTGTGCACTGTTCGGCACGGTGCTCGGGATCCCCGCGGTCGGACCCGACACCGACTTCTTCCTGGCCGGCGGCCACTCACTGACCGCGCTGCGCCTGAAGTCGAGGATCGAGACGGTCCTCGGCGTACGGATCCCGGTCTCCGCCCTGTTCGACGCGCCGACCCCGGCCGCTCTCGCCGCCCGGCTCGACGCGCCGCAGTCCACGAACGGCCCCGCTCCCCGGACACCGCTGCGCGCCACCCGCGAGCGCCCCTCGCCCGCGAAGGCGTCCGGCGAGCCGCACCACAACAGCCTGGAGCCGGTGCTGACCCTGCGAACCGGATCCCACCGCGCCCCGCTGATCTGTGTGCACCCGGGGCTCGGTCTGAGCTGGTCGTACGTGAACCTGCTGCCGCACCTCGATGCGGCCCGCCCGGTACACACCCTGCAGAGCCCGGCGCTGCTGAACGGCGTCGGCCTGCTCCCGTCCACCATGGGCGAGATGGCGGAGCAGTATCTGCGCCGTGTGCGCGAACTCCAGCCGCACGGACCGTATCTGCTGATCGGCCGGTCCTTCGGCGGTGCGCTCGCCCATGAACTGGCGGTGCGGCTGCGCCGGGCCGGCGAGGAGGTCAGGATGCTCGCCGTCGTGGACGCCATGCCGATGCCGGAGGAGATCAGACGCACCCCGCTGGACCCCGCCGCCGTCGAGGACGAGATGCTGCGCATCCTGCTCCACTCACACGCCCCGGAACTGTCACTCCCTGCCGGGCAGTTGGAGCGGTCGGCGGTGTTCGCCGCAGCCCGTGACGGGGCCTTCGACGGCCTTTCGGTCGCGCGTCTGCACAACCTCGTCGACGCCGGGGCGCACCACACCAGGCTCGTACGGGAGTGGTGCCCGTCCCCCTACGACGGGCGGACGACGCTCTTCTCGGCGACGCACGACGCGTGGCCGACCACGGCCGAGAAGACCGGGGCGTGGCAGGGCGTGACCGCCGCGCTCGATGTGCACGAACTGGACTGCGGTCACAGCGACGTACTCACCCCGGGCCCGGCGGCCGAGATCGCCGCGGTCCTCGAAACCGCCCTCCGAGGGGACTGAAACCCATGACTGTCGACGCCGTCGATCTCATCGACCTCTACGCCGCGGAGGGCGTGGGGAACGAGGAGTACGAGTTTCCCGCCTCCGACGCCCAGAGCCGCCTGCTCGTCCTCGACCAGCTGAATCCGGGTTCCCCGCAGTACAACGTCCCGGTCGCCTTCTCGGTGCACGGGCCCTTCGACACCGCCGCGTTCGGCCGCGCGCTGGACGCGCTCGTCGACCGCCACGAGGCGCTGCGTACCGTGTTCCGGACCGCTGAGGACGGCACTCCGGCCCAGCGCGTCTCGGCCGTCGGGCGCGTGCCGCTCACGGTCCACCGGAACGTGCCCGCCGGCCGTGCGGACGACCTGGTGCGCGCCGAGGCCGCCCGTCCCTTCGACACCGCCGAGGGGCCGCTGCTGCGCTGCACCGTGTACGCCGTCGACGACGGCAGCCACCGAGTGCTGCTCGTCGCCCATCACCTGGTCTGCGACGGCTGGTCGCTCGGCCTCATGCTGGAGGGGCTGTCCGAGGGGTACCGGCACGAGGCCGGGGGCCGGGCGTACCGGCCTGCCGAACTCCCGCTCCAGTTCCCCGACTACGCGGCCTGGCAGCGGGAGCGCGCCGCCGACGGGGTTTTCGAGGCGTCCGTGGAGCACTGGGTCGGCCTGTTGCGCGGCGCGCCCACCACCATGGAGCTACCGCTGGACCGTCCGCGTCCGCCGGTCCGCACGGCGGCCGGGGGCACCGAGCGCTTCCTGCTCGGCCCGGAGATCAGGGAACGCCTGGCCGAGGTGGCCGCGACCTCGGGCGCCACCCCGTTCATGACGATGTTCGCCGCGTACGCCGCGTTCCTCTCCCGCCTCTCGGGCGGCGAGGACCTGGTCATCGGCTATCCGGCGTCCGGGCGCGAGCGGCCCGAACTCCATGAGATGGTCGGGATGCTGACCAACACCCTGGCGATGCGCGTGGACCTGTCCGGCGACCCCTCGCTCGACGAGCTCACCCGCCGGGTCCGGGCCTCGATGCTGGCGGCGCAGCCCTACCAGGACGCGCCGTTCGAGGCGGTGGTCGACGCCCTCGCCCCGGTCCGTGAGACCAGCCACGACCCGGTGGTGCAGGTGGCACTCAGCTACGAGGACGAGGCCGCGCCGGACCTGGCGCTGGCCGGCGCCACGACCGAACGGCTCCCCCTGACGCTGGACACCGCCAAGTTCGACTTCCACCTGTTCATGGAGCGGTGGGGCGCCGGGCTCGCCGCCCAGTTCATCTACCGCAGCGACCTGTTCGAGGCCGGAACGGTCCACCGCTGGACGGAGAACTTCCGCACGCTGCTGGCCGGGCTCCTCGCGGACCCGTCCGCGCCGCTGTCCACCGTGGAGCTGGTGCCGGCCGACGAGCGCCGCCGGATCATCGCCGGCGCCGACCGCCTCGCCCAGGCCGCGCCACTGGACCGCCTGGTGCCCGATCTGATCGCCGACCGGGCCGCCGAACGCCCCGATGCCACGGCCCTGGTCTGCGGCGACCTCCGCCTGAGCTACGCCGAACTGCTCGCCAGGGCCGACGCGCTGGCCGCCCGGCTGCGCGCCGCCGGGGTGCGGCCCGGCTTCCGGGTCGGTCTGCTGCTGCCCCGCTCGGCCGACCAGGGAATCGCGGCGCTCGCCGTCCTGCGCGCGGGCGGCGCTTACGTACCGCTGGACCAGGCCCACCCGGAGGCCAGGCTCCGCCACATGGTGGGGAGTTCGGGCACCGGGCTCCTCCTGACCTCCCGGGAGACCGCGGACAAGGGCGAGAGCCTGGCGGTGCCGTGCATCCGGGTCGACCGCCCGGCCGTCACGGACCCGGTCGTTCCGGGAGCCGTCACGACCGGTGGGGCACCGGGCCCCGAGGACCTTGCCTACGTCCTGTTCACCTCGGGCTCCACCGGCGTTCCCAAGGGCGTCGCCATCGAGCACCGGGCGCTGATCAACCTCACCCGGGCGGTCCGGCACTCCTTCCCGGTCCACGCCGACGACCGGGTGCTGCAGTTCGTGTCGTTCGGCTTCGATGTCGCCGTGTCCGACCTCTTCTTCCCCTGGGTGGCCGGAGCGGAACTGCACATCCCGCGCGAGGACGAGCGGATCGGCGAGGCGCTCCTGGAGCGGCTGCGGGACTCCCGCATCACCTATGTGTTCCTGCCGCCGTCCGCCGCGATGCTGTTGCCCGACCTGACCGGGCAGCTGCCCGAGCTGCGGACCGTCGCGGTCGGCGGCGAGGCGTGCCCGGCCGAACTGGTCGAGCGGCTGAGCGCGCCCGGACGGCGGATCGTGAACGCGTACGGGCCCAGCGAGGTCACCGTCTACGCGACCACCGGGGACCTCACCCCCGGTGAACCCGTGGTGCTCGGCGGCGCCGTCCCCGGGGCCCGGGTCTACGTCCTCGACGAGCGGCTCCGGCCCGTCCCCGCCGGAGTCGCCGGTGAGATCTATGTGGCCGGTGCCTCGCTGGGGCGGGGCTACATCGGCCGGCCCGCCCTGACCGCCGAACGGTTCGTCGCGGACCCGCACGGCGCACCGGGCACCCGGATGTACCGCACCGGCGACCTCGGCCGGATCGACGCGCACGGCCTCATCCACTACCTCGGGCGCTCCGACCTCCAGGTCAAGCTGCGTGGCGTACGCGTCGAACTCGGCGAGATCGAGACGCTGCTGGCGGGTGCGCCGGGCGTCGCCCTGGCGGCGGCCACCGTCCGCGGCACGGGCACCGCCCAGCGGCTCGTGGCGTATGTCGTGGGCCGGGACGGGGCGGCGCCGCCGGACGCGGAGCTGCGCGCCCATCTCGCCCGGCGGCTGCCGGGTTCCATGGTGCCCGAGGTGTTCGTGCGCCTGGACGAGATGCCGCTCAGCAGCAACGGCAAGATCGACCGGGCCCGGCTCCCGGAACCCGCCACCGTGCGGTGCCGGCCGGACGGCTCGACCACCGTCGCGGGCACCGCGACCGAGCGGCTGGTGGCCGGTCTGTGGGCCCGGGTGCTCAATCTCGAACTCGTCGCCGTCACCGACCACTTCTTCGACCTGGGCGGCAATTCGATCCGGCTGCTGAGCGTTCTGTCCGCCCTGCGCGACCTGGGGACGTACGGCGAACTCAGCCTGGTCGACCTGTTCCGTCATCCCACCGTCAGCTCCCTCGCGGCCTTCCTCGACCGGGCTGCCGCCGGAACTGCCGCCGAACCTCCCGCCGACACGGCCGCCGCGCGCGGCGGTGACCGGCACGCACGACGCACCGCCGCAGCCCGTCGACTCAGCTACCGGAAAGGCTCCACACGATGACCGAGAACGCCAGCGCCGCCGAGCCCCTCGCAGCCGACTCCGCGATCGCGGTCGTCGGGATGAGCGGCCGATTCCCCGGGGCCCCCGACCTGGACACCTACTGGCAGAATCTGCTCGGCGGGCTCTGCTCGGTGACGGATTTCACCGAGGAGGAGCTGATCGCCGACGGCGCCGACCCGCAGGAGGTGCGCGGCCGCGACTACATACCGGCCAAGGGCCATCTCGCGGACGCGGACCTCTTCGACGCGGAGCTGTTCGGCTTCAACCGCACCGAGGCGGCGGCCCTCGACCCGCAGCACCGGCTGCTCCTGCAGACGGCCTGGTCCGCGCTGGAGAACGCCGGCCGCAGCCCGCGCGGCGGCACGGCACGTACCGGCGTGTACGTCGGTGGCGGCCCCACCGAGCACATGCTGGCCGCGCAGACCGATCCGCGGCTCGCCGCGTCCATCGGCGCGCTTCAGGTGCGCATCCTCACCGACCGCGAGTTCCTCGCCCCGTGGATCTCCTACCGGCTGGGCCTGGAGGGCCCGAGCCTGACGGTGCAGACGGCCTGCTCGACCTCGCTGACGGCGGTGCACCTTGCGGTGCAGTCCCTGTTGCTCGGCGAGTGCGACACGGCGCTGGCCGGAGGCGTCGCCGTCGACACGGTGCGCAAGCGGGGCTACGTCCACCAGCAGGGCGGCATCTACTCGCCGGACGGCCGCTGCCGGCCCTTCGACGAGCGGGCCGGCGGCACCGTGCCGGGCAACGGGGTGGGCGTGGTCGTGCTGCGCCGGCTGTCCGACGCGCTCGCCGACAACGACCCGATCCGGGCGGTCATCCGGGGCAGCGCCGTCACCAACGACGGCGCGACCAAGCCCGGGTTCACCGCGCCCGGCGTCGACCAGCAGACCGCCGCGATCGTGGAGGCCTGGGCGGCGGCCGGTCTCGACCCGGCCGACGCCCAGTACCTGGAGGCGCACGGCACGGCCACCGCGCTCGGCGACCGCATCGAGGCGGCGGCGGCCGCCGCCGCGTTCAAGGGCGCGCTCGGCACCGGGCGGATCGGGATCGGCTCGGTGAAGTCGAACATCGGCCACCTGGACGCCGCGGCGGGCGTGGCCGCACTGATCAAGTCGGTGCTCATGCTGGAGCGCGCCACCCTGGTGCCGAACGCCGACGCCGGCCGCCCGCACCCGGAACTCGGCTTCGACGAATCGCCGTTCCACCTGATCGAGCGGCCGGCCGCCTGGCCGGAGCCCGAGCACGGTCCCCGGCGGTCCGGGGTGAGCTCGGTCGGCATCGGCGGCACGAATGTGCACGTGGTCCTGGAGGAGGCTCCCCGGCGCACCGATGCCGGGGCACCGGAGGCCGAGGGCGCGCCGGAGGTCCTGCTGCTGTCCGCCCGCACCCGGGAGGACCTCTCCGCGCTGGCCGGCCGGCTGGCCGGGGCGCTGCGGGATCCGGGTGCCCCGTCCCTCGCCGACACCGCGTACACGCTGTGCCAGGGCCGTACGCCGATGGCCGTGCGCGGCTATGTACGGGCCGGGGACCGGGCGGGAGCGGCGGAGCTGCTCGCCGAACTGGCCTCGGGCGGTGCGGTGGCGCTCGGCGGACCCGACGCGCTCGGCGAGGCCTGGCTGGCGGGTGAGCCGGTGGTGCGAGAGGGCGACGGCCGGCGGGTCGCGCTGCCGTCCTACCCCTTCGCCGGCGAGAGCTACGGCGCGTACTGCCTCGGCCCCGTCGCACCGGCCGAGGAACAGCCGGGGCAGGGCGGCGATGCCGCCGGCCTGGAGCAGGGCGTACGGGCTCTGCTCGCCGAGGCCCTGGGCCTGGCGGACGCCGACGACCCGGAGATGACGTACTTCGCGGCCGGTGGAGACTCACTGACCGCCGTCCACCTGGTCGGCTGCCTCCGGGACGACTTCGATCTCGATGTCCCCATCACGCTGTTCCTGGAGCAGCTGACACTGCACGAGATGGCTCGCCGGATCGTGGCGACCGGGGAGGGCGACGACTCCCTCGACGCCCTGCTCTCGGAGTTCGAGGCGGAGTGAGCGTGGCAATGGCACAGGGCTCGGGCCCCGCCAAGGGGGCCGGGGCCCAAGCCCTGTGCGGTGCGTGGTGTCAGGCGACCGTGCGGGCCGCTCGACCGGACACGTGCGCGGCGACGAGATCCGCGACGAACGGCAGATGGTCACTCAGGAAGAAGTGTCCGCCGGGCAGTACATGCCGCTCGAAGGGACCTTCGGTCTCCCGCTCCCAGGCCTGTACGCCCTCGACGGAGACCCGGGGGTCGCTGTCCCCGGTCAGCGCGACGACCGGGCAGTGGAGCGGCGGCCCGGGAACGTAGGTGCGGGCGGACAGCATGGCGTAGTCGGCGCGCAGCGGCGGCAGCGCGAGCTGGAGGATCTCCGGATGCGCCAACAGCGCCTCGTGCGTGCCGGAAAGCAGTCGCATCTCCCCGATCAGGTCGTCGTCGCCGGGCGGTTCGGGCAGCCGTGAGCGGCGCGGCAGCGAGGGGCCCTCGCTGCCCGAGACGAACAGCGCCGCGGGCGCCCGCCCTTCGGCCGCGAGCCGCCGTGCCGTCTCGAACGCCAGGAGCGCGCCCATGCTGTGGCCGAACAGCAGGAGCGGCCGGCTCCCGCTCGGGGGGAGCGAGGCCAGCACCGCGTCCACGACAACGCCGAACCGTTCGGCGAACGGTTCGGCGATGCGGTCGTGGCGGCCGGGGTACTGCACGACCAGTGCCTCCACCGTCCCCGCGACCTCGGTCGCCAGCGGGGTGTAGCCACTGGCCGAACCACCTGCGTGCGGGAAGCACAGCAATTGCGCCCCGGCTTCGGGGTCCGGGCGGAAGCACCTTATCCAGTTGTTCACGACATCCCTTCTCTCGTGTTCTCGGTTCGGTCCGTGACCGAATCCGTGAACGTCTCCGCTCACTGTTCGGCGGCGATCCAGCTCTCCAGCTGTTCACGGGTGGTCGCCGGGTCCGCGACGAGAACGGCGAGTTCGTCGTCACGGGGTTCCAGGGTCGTCAGGGCCGGGCAGCGGTGGCAGGCCTCGACACCGACCTGGTTCCACCACTTGCAGTGCGGGCGGAGGTGGCACCGTGGCACGGCGGCCGGGCCGGGCTCGGCCGGTACGGTCGTGATCCGTTCGATCAGCCCGCAGGCCTCGCCGACCCGGTTCGCACAGTCCGACACGCAGTGCGAGGCGAACCGGAGCACCCGGTTGGGGGCGATCCCCTCCGGAATGCTACCGAGAACATCGGCGGCGGGTACGGGTTCGGCCAGGTAGACCACCTGATCGTGCTCCCCGGACCGCACGCCGAGGACGACGGTCTCCGGGCGGCTCGCATCACCGCTCGGACACCATCTGAGGGGGCTTTCCTGCCCGTCCCGGGCACGGTCCGCAGTGCTGTCCACGGTGCTCACCTCCGGTTCGTCAGCAGGAACGCTGAGCTGTCGAGTTGACCACCATGCCGCCGATGACTCCGTCGGTGACGGCGCCCTTCTGCTGCTCGGCGGCGACCGCCTGGGCGATGCTTCTGGCGAGCTGCTCCTGGTTGGTGATCCGCTGTGGACGCTCGGCTGCCGAGGCACCGGTGGTCCCGCCGACCGCGACGAGACCGGTAACGAGGGCCGCGGCAGCGGCCGCCGTACGCATGCTGTTGTTCATCCCTGTCCTCCATGGCGTCGGTCATCGCTTACGGGAGTCGACGGTAGGGTCCGGGTGCCGCCGCGATCGGCAGTTCCGGCGGCGGCTTCGGGGGCGCTTGGCGGGGCCGCCTGGAGGACCTCGTCCACGAGGGTGTCGACCGCGGCGAGTTCCGCAGCGACGACCCGTATGTGACGACCACCCAGATCCTCGTGGTCATCGACGGTCTCGGCGCACACGCCAACACCGCGAGGCAGGACCGTCCCGAGGCCGTTCACCCGCATGGCGGTCAGCACGGCCGAACGCGAACTCGGCCTGGAGAGCGGCACACTCACCGGGCGCGCGGCTGCGCTCGATGTCAGCGGTGGTTCATAGACTCCCGCCATGAGTGAACTGGTGAACGAAGACGTGTCGGACCGGACCGGATCCCGCGCGGTGACCGGCCGGCCCCTGCCCATCGACATGAAGGTGGCCCGCCGGGTCGCCGAGGCGATGCGGTCCGCCGCGTCCAAAGCCTTCGAGGCCGCCGGGGTTCCGGACGCAAGCGGCTGGCTCACGGAGCTCGTACAGCCGGAGTTCGGCAGCTTCCAGGAGTTCGTCGCCGGGCTCCGGAACGACGCCGATTCCGATCATGTGCCGCTGATACCGGAGCTGTGCGCGGGGATTCTCGGTGACGACGCCCGTACGGACCGCGCCCTGGCCGGTGACCGGCAGGCGGACGCCCCGTTCTTCCACCACGGGGATCTCGTGGTGCGGGGGCATCTGGACATCGCGGCCCCGTTCGTGGTCACCGGCTCGTTGACCGTCGAAGGCTGCCTGGCCGACTGCGGCCCCGACTCCGTCGTCGCGGTCGGCGGTGATGTGACGGCACACGCGGTGCACACCGACGGCGAGATGTCCGTCGGCGGCGACATCGCGGCCGAGGTGGTCTACGGCCACTACAACGACCACACGCTCCAGGCGGCCACCGTCCGCGCCCGGCTGGTCATCGAGGACGACCACTGCACGATCGCCACGGTGGAGGCGGACACCCACTTCGACCTGGACGACTACCAGCAGGGATACGGCGAGGGCGTGCAGGAGCGGCTGCGCGAGCTCCTGGTGGACGAGGTGTTCAGCAACGAGGAGGACGAGGAGCAGTTGGACCAGAGCCTGCTGTTCGACCGGATGCGCGAGGGGCTGCCGGTCTTCCGCGCGAAGAACGCGTAGCGACGCGGCGGCTCTCCCGGCCCCGGGACGGTGACGCCTGAGGCGTGTTTCGAAAGCAGCGTCGTCCGCCCGGACGCCCACGCCCAGGCGGGACTTTCGAAACCCACCCTAGGAGCACAGCGCCGTCACGACTCTGCTGCGGAGCAGTTCGTACTCCTCGCGGAGCCGCACGATCTCCGCGGGCCGTTCGATCACGTCCCCGCCGACGACCATCTCCTCGGGGGCGAACTGCTCGCGGGTCAGATCGACCTCGATCCCCATGCCCAGACGGTTCCACCAGTGGTAGTCCACTCGCTCACCGTCGACATGGACCTCGCCGCGGATCAGATCACCGCCCAGCAGATCGTGCACCACCAGGGCGGTGACACCGCACTGGTCCCGCGCCGGATTGTCCGGGGTCCAGTCCGGACGGTGCTCCGGCGTCGTGGTGTCCGCGCCCCAGCCGTTGCGAATGGCCTGCTCAAGTTCGTGGAAGTTGCTCAGTGTCATGCCGCTCAGCCTCGCAGACGCCTCTGACAATCCTCCCGGCCGCTCATGCCGGTGCCCGGATCTGCCGATGAGGGGGTGGTCGTCGTCCATCCGCCGCGGTGCCGCCCACGGGGCTTCCCGGAGAAGTCCCCGGGCTTGAACACGGGGGGCCCGCTGCGCGTACCCCTGGGCGACGACCGAAGTCGTGAACACTGCGGAAGGGAAAAACAGTATGAGCACATCGCGGAACAACGAAGGACGTCCCGGGCGCCGGGCCGTCGTCGTCGCGGCCGGAGCCGCCTCGGTGGCCGCCGTACTCACCGCCTGCGGCAACCAGAAGGAATCGGCCGGTTCGAATGTGTCGGATGTGTCGGATGTGGTCGAACCGGCCGGCGACGGAATGGACACCGGCGGCACCGCACTGGCGAAAACCGCCGACATCCCCGCAGGCGGCGGGAAGGTCTTCGCCGACCAGGGCGTCGTGGTGACGCAGCCGAAGGCCGGCGAGTTCAAGGCGTTCTCGTCCAGCTGCACCCATCAGGGATGCACGGTGTCTCGCGTCGTGGACGGCACCATCGACTGCCCGTGTCACGACAGCAAGTTCGACGCTTCGACGGGCGCCGTGACAGAAGGCCCCGCCACTCGGCCGCTGCCCGCCGTGAAGATCACGGTCACAGGCGACTCGATCGCGCTTTCGTCCTGACCGCCTCGTCCGGGACCGGGTCCGCGCCCGGCTCCCGGAGGGCGCCCCACCACCACGCGCACGCACATCGACGAACTGACCCGCGTGAGCCAGGAGGCGATCCACGACACCGCTGTCGAGGCGGTCCAGGCCGTGGCCGGACGCGCCGCGACGGGTCGACCGCCTCCGATGCAAGGGAGGTTCGGGGTGGGCGGGATCTCCGGATCACGGCTCAGGAACCTCCCTTGCGGGGCGCCCGGTTCAGCCAGCAGCCCAGTACGTCGTCCGTGTTCGTGATGGTGGCGACGAGGGCGAGCGTGTTGCGGATCACCGCGGGGGTGTAATCGGCCGGCACCCCGGCGATGGCATCGGACGGCACCACGGCCGTGTAGCCGAGATTCACCGCGTCGAACACGGCGTTGGGGACCGCGACATTGGCCGAGACCCCGGTGACGACGAGCGTGCGGCAGCCGAGGTTGCGCAGCAGCGCGTCCACATCGGTGCCGGCGATGGGCGAGAGACCGTGCAGCCGGCGTACGACGAGATCCTCGGCGGCCACTTCGATCGGTGGGGCGATGCGCACCGCGGTGGTGCCGGAGTGCTGCTGCACGGGCAGCCGGCCGGCGGCCCGGAAGAGCCGGGCGTTGCTGTTGGCTCCCCGGCCGTCGGGGCGGCGTTCGGCCACCGCGTGCAGCACCTGGACCCCGGCCTCGTGGGCGGCGGCGACCAGCCGGGCGACCCGGTGCAGGGCGCCGGACGACCTGGCTTCCTCGGCCAGTTCGGGCAGTGCACTGCCGGGGCCGACGACCCCCTGCTGGCATTCGACCGTGAGAAGCACGGTGGTGCCCGGATCAAGCTGCTCGGCGAGCTGACTCCTCGACGGCACGGCTGCCCCTTTCTGTGGCGGACCGGGCGCGAGAGGCTAACCGCCATTGCGTGATGAGGGAAGAGACCCCATGATTTCTGACACATAGTCAGCAAACTGGAGGGGGCGCCCCATGGCCACTCAGCGACGGGGCCGTCGGATCATGATGACGGACGCCGAACGCGACACCTATCTCGGCGAGCAGCGCACCTGCCGGGTGGCCACCGTTGCCGACGACGGCCGTCCGCACATCGGCGCCCTCTGGTTCGCCTGGGACGGAACCTCGCTGTGGCTCTACTCGATCACCCGCAGTCTGCGCTGGTCCCAGCTGCGCCGCGACCCGAGGATCGCGGTGGTCGTGGACGACGGCGTGGAGTACGGGGAACTGCGCGGCATAGAGCTCTCCGGCGAGGCCGTCCCGGTGGGCGAGGCGCCCCGCACCGGCGGGCCGTGCCCCGAACTCGTAGCGCCGGAGGCGCTGTTCGCGGCGAAGTACTTCGGCATGGACACCATGCCGCACGACGGCCGTCACGCCTGGCTGCGACTGACGCCACGGGCCATCACCTCCTGGGACTTCCGGAAGCTCGCGGGATCGTTCACCACCTGAGAGCCGCCCGCCCTCGCCCATGTCGGCCGGAGAGGCTAAGAGCCGGATCTCGCCCACCATCTCGCCGCGTTGTGTCACCTGCCTCGTCCCGGTCATCGCCACCGCTGCC
Source organism: Streptomyces sp. NPDC001880 (assembly GCF_053594575.1). Lineage (NCBI taxonomy): Bacteria > Bacillati > Actinomycetota > Actinomycetes > Kitasatosporales > Streptomycetaceae > Streptomyces > Streptomyces sp. NPDC001880. The sequence goes on along the minus strand of NZ_JBSFET010000043.1, from coordinate 27,417 downwards.
GGGGTGGTCTTGCTCGGCGAGCAGCTGAGCTGGAACACCCCGGTGGGAGCCCTCGTGGTGCCGGCGGGCGCCGCGCTCGCCCAGAGCAGGCCCCGACGGGCGGGCCGGACCTCCGGCGACCGGGCCGGGACCGGGGATCACCCGTAGTTCAGCGGCTTCATCGGTCCCGCCGCTGCCGCCACCGCATCCGCCAGCGGCCCGATGTCGGTCTCGGCGAGCGACGAGACGGTGAGCCGGATCCCCTGGGGCGCGGTCATCCGGAACCGCGCTCCGGGCGCCACGGCCCAGCCGGAGTGCAGCAGCCTCGCCACCGTGCCGGTCTCGTCTCCGACCGGCACCCACACATTCATCCCGCTGCGCCCGTGGGCCTCCACGCCCCGCTCCGCCAGCGCCCGCACGAGGCCGTCCCGCCGCTTCGCGTACGCCCGCGCCACCCGGGCCGGATCCACGGCGCCCGAGGCCCACAGGTGCACCACGGCCCGTTGCAGCAGCCTGCTGACCCAGCCGGGGCCCAGCCGCTGCCGCCCCGCCACCCGGTCGACCGTGAGCGGGTCGCCGGTCAGCACGGCGACCCGCAGGTCCGGCCCGTACGCCTTGGCGACGGACCGTACGAAGGCCCAGCGGTCCGTGGCGCCCGCCAGCGGATGGAGCGGCAGGTCCACGATGCCGTGCCCGTGGTCGTCCTCGATCAGCAGCACACCTCGGTGCGCAGCGAGAACTCCCCGCAGTTCGAAGGCGCGTCCGGCGCCGATCGCCGCACCGGTCGGATTCTGCGCACGGTCGGTGACCACCAGCGCGCGGGCACCGGCGTTCAGCGCGTGTTCGACGGCGTCGGGCACGGGCCCTTCGTCGTCGACCGCGACGGGCACAGGGCGCAGCCCCAGCGCCGGTACGAGATCCAGCAGGCTGCCCCAGCCGGGGTCCTCGATCGCCACCGCGTCACCGGGCCTGAGGTGCGCGACCAGCACGCGCTCGATCGCGTCCAGCGATCCGGAGGTCGCGGCCACAGGCCCGGCCGGCACCCCGTCCGCGTCCAGCGCGGCGCGGGCGAGCGAGGCGAACTCCGGGTCCACCGGCGCCTGCCCGTACATCCCGGGCTGCCTCTCGTACTCCCCCGCGACCGTCGCGAAGACTTCCCCCAGCGCGGGCAGCAGGCCCGGATCAGGGTTGCCCGCCCCCAGGTCCCGTACGCCCGACGGCGCCTCGACACGGAGCGAACCACGCGCCGTGCTCGCGGGGCGCGGCCGCACCCTGCTGCCCCGGCGCCCGGCCGTCTCGATCACCCCGCGCTCGCGGAGCGTGCGATAGGCAGCCGCCACCGTATTCGGATTCACCCCCAACTGCGCGGCCAACTCCCGTATAGGGGGCAGCACTCGACCGGGTTCGAGCTCACCGGAGCCGACTCCGCTCTCCACACTGGCGGCAATCTCCGATGCGCGCCGCCCAACAATCCGATACTCTCCTAGCACAAACAAGATTATGCACTAGTGCAATGGGGTACGCAATGTCGGACACCGCATCGCCGCAGACCACAGGCTCGGAAGCCGCAGCCGGATACGAGCCGACCGAGCGCACCGTGCCGACCCGTTCCCGTGAGAGGGCGGCATACGACCGGGAGTTGGTCCACTCGGTACTCGACGAGGCGTACGTCTGCCACCTCGGATTCGTCCGCGACGGCGCGCCCGTCGTCCTGCCGACACTCTTCGGCCGGGTCGGCGACCGGCTCTACATACACGGCTCGACGGGCTCCCGGCCGCTGCGCGAGGCCGGCCGCACCGACCCCGGGCTGCCCGTGTGCCTGACGGTGACGCATGTCGACGGGCTGGTGCTGGCCCGCTCCGCCTTCCACCACTCGATCAACTACCGCTCCGTGGTGGTCCACGGCATCGCACGCACGGTCACCGACCCGCAGGAGCGGCGGGCCGCCCTCGACGCCATCGTCGACCACGTGGTGCCGGGCCGCTCCGCCGACTCCCGGCCCGCCGACGAGAAGGAGCTGGCCGCGACCGCGGTGATCCGGCTGGACCTGCGCGAGGTGTCAGCCAAGATCCGTGCGGGCGGCCCCAACGACGAATCCCGCGACCTCTCGCTGCCCCACTGGGCGGGCGTCGTCCCGCTCGCCCGCGGCTGTGCGGCGCCGCTCCCCGCGGACGACCTCGACCCCGCGATCGGGGTGCCGGACTACATCACCGCGCTCTGACACACCGTGGGTACGGACGGGCCCGCCACCGGGCAACGGGTCCGCCCGCCCCGACAGTCAGGCCCCCGGCGCGCCCACGACCGCGACGGAGCGCCCCGGAGCCGGTCGCCGTCGTCACGCCGCGACCGGCCTCCGCCGCCACCTCGCATCCGGCCCTTGTCGTCACGTCGTGGCACGCCCGGCGGACAGCTCCCCCTCAGCGGCCGCGCGGTGGCCGTCCAGCCCTTCGACAACGACCGTTCCCGGCCCCGAAGCGACGGGACCCGAGGGCGTCCGCGGCGTCGACGACTGGGCGATGAAGGCACCGATCAGCACCATGGCACCGCCGATGAGCTGGGGCGCCGACAGGTGCTCACCGAGCATCACCCAGGCGAGCACGGTGGCGATGACCGCCTCAAGACAGGCGACCACACCCGCGACCGCGGGAGAGAGCAGCCGCACCGAGATCACCCCGGTGACGTAGGCGATCACGGTCGCCAGCAACACGATCCAGACGAGCAGCAGCCAGGCCGGAACATCCGTGCCGTCCATGTCGGCACTGCCGCCCAGGACCGACCAGTCCATGCCCCAGGGTCGAGCGACCGCAGTGAGAACGACCGCGCCGATCAACAGCCCGTAGGCGATGACACCGACCGGATTCGGCGGTTCGACGCCGTCCGCCCCGTCCGCACTCCCCTGGTCCGACAGGACGAAGTAGCCGACCTGACAGCAGGCGGCACCGAGCGCGAGCAGCAGTCCGGCCGCATCGAAGCTCAGCCCCGACCAGACCTCGACCACGCACGTCAGTCCGCCCACCGCGAGCACCACACCGGCCGCGGCCCGCCGGGTGACCGGTCTGCGCTGGACGAACCGGACCCAGCCGAGGACGAGCGCGGGCGCCAGGTATTCGACGAGCAGAGCGACGCCGACGGGGATGCGGGAGATCGCGGCGAAGTAGAAGGCCTGCACACCCGCGACGGCGAGCAACCCGAAGCCGAGCAGCAGGACCGGCCGGCTGCGCACCAGGTCCCGGTGGCGCCAGGCCACCGGCAGCACGACCAGGGCCGCGCCCGCCACCCGCAGCCACACGACATGGAGCGGATCGAGCCCTGCCTCGATCAGCGGCTTGGCCGCCACCCCTGAACCACCGAATGCGAACGCCGAGGCCAGGGCTAGTCCCAGGCTGGCGCTTCTCCCCTGAGACGCGTGCATCGGCCCATCATGACAGTCACGGTCAGCAGCGTCACCCCGGTCACCCCTGACTCGCTCGCCCCTGGAAAGTAGCGCCGTCTCAGCCTTCCCTGTCAGCCCGGAGAGCTGATCCGGCCGCCCGTACGCAGGCCACTCAGCCCCCGGTCTCCCCCGCACCCCGGCCGGCTGCATGCACGATCCGGGCGGCGAGCCGGTCCGCGTCGATCCCGCCCCGTACCAGCACCTCAACGGCCCGGCACTCGTGATCCATGGCCAGCGCCGCGAGCAGATCCAGCCCTCCGGCCCGAACGTCACCGCGCTTGTGCGCCCGGTCGAGCGCTCCGGCCATCGCCGAGGCGGCCGAGGGCGACCAGCCCTCCGCGTCCCGCGCGGCGGAATGCGGGGCCGGCAGGACCGGGACGGCACCGGAGTCCTCCACCGAGCTCTGCCAGCGGAGTCCGTATCCGATACTGCGCTGGACGAGATAGCCGAGCACCCTGGCCAGTTGGGGTCCCCCTTCGAAGGCCGCCCGCACCGCGGGGTCCGATTCGATGAGAGAGTGCAGCAGATGCGCGGTGTCGATCTGCCGGTCGCCGTCGCGCAGCGCACGCCTGCGGGCGCCCGTCACCACGGCGGCCAGCTCCACCGTGAGTCTGGCGTCGAGCTCGGCGCGGTTCGGTACGGGCTGCTGAGGAATCCGCGGCATCCGGTTGTGCACGCCTCTCACCCCATCAGTTGCACAGTGCCGGCACATCCCCGCAAGGACTCATCCAGGCATCCCACGCAAGTTGGGCACACCCGCACGGCCCCTCCTCCTTGCGGATGAGATCTCGCCATTTCCGGATCCGATTGGTGAAAAGGGCGCGCGCCGCCTTGCCACGCGCTCCCTGGGCAACCGGAAAGCCATTCCCGTACGTCCCACAGGCCACACCCATGCGACAGCCGGAAGGGGGACCGCGGACATGTCCTGGCTGGTCGCCCTGCCGGCTCTCGACGGGCGGGAGTACGTGTACCGGGTCCACGCACCGGCCGACGCACTGCGCGCCGACCTCTTCTGGGCCGCGTTCCACTGCCACGACGACGGCCCGCACCCGCGCGCCTTCGACCGGTTCGACGCCGCCCTGATCTGGCACGCGGAAGCAGAAGGAACCGGTCACACGGATCTGACAGTTCATCAGTATTGAATGTTCCGGCCACTGCGGCTACGTTCCGCGACACCGAAACCCGCCGAGAAGGGGTGGTCGCATGGCCGAAGTCAGCGCAGAGGCGCGCATCGAAGCACCGGCCGAGAAGGTGTGGGCCCAGCTGACGGACTTCACCGCATACGGTCAGTGGAACGCCACCCACACCAGCTTCCCCAAGGGCGGCCCGGAGACACTCGAACTCTCGGCCACCTACGAGGAGAACATGAAGCTCATGGGCTTCCCGGCCGAGGTGACCTGGACGGTGGCCGAACTGGAGACCGCACGCCTGCTGGCCACCAGAGGCAAGGGGCCGATGGGCGTCAACCTGGCCATGCGCTATTCACTGACCCCCGACGGGAACGCCACCACGGTCCGCATCGACGGGGAGTTCACCGGCGCCGCGGTCTCCCTGATGGCGGGAAAGCTCAAGGATTCGGCGACGGCCGCACTCATCGAATCACTGCGCAAGCTGGACGGCCTCATCACCGCCTGACGCCACCCGCCCGGCGCAAAGGGCCTCGCGGCTCGGCCGCGAGGCCCTTGTCACCACACCCACGAAAACCGCGCCCACGGACTCAGTGCTCGTCGGCAAGGATCAGGTACAGCTTCTTGCGAGCCTCGTTGATGACCGTGAGCGCCTTCTGGCGCTGATCGGCCGAGCCGGTCTTCCAGACCTGGCCGAACGCCTCCATCAGGCCGAAGCCGGCCTGCCGCACCTCGTTGACACTCTCCCAGTCGACACCGCGACCGGCTTCCTCCCAGGGCGCCTCGGGCCCCGACTCCGCCTCGGTGCGGCCGGTGCCGGTGAGCGTGAACAGCTTCTTTCCGCCCTCGCTCGCACTGACGATCAGCCCCTCGCCCTCCAGCAACTGAAGGGTCGGGTAGACCGAACCGGGGCTGGGCCGCCAGGCCCCGCCGCTGCGCTCCCCGATCTCCTGGATCATCTCGTAGCCGTGCATCGGCCGGTCCTTGAGCAGGGCCAGGATCGATGCGCGTACGTCACCACGCCGCGCCCGCCCCCGACCACCACCCCGACCACGCCCGCCGCCGAAGGGTCCACCTCCGAAAGGCCCGCCCCCGAACGGCGGCCCGAACTGCCCGAAGGCCGCCCGCCGCCCCTCGAAGTCGCCACGCCCCTGATGACCGGGCCCGCAGTGCCCGTACCCATGCCCGAATCCACGCTCGTGTCCATGTGAACGCATCGCTGCACTCCTTCCATCATCGATCTGTCGCGATGCGTCAACGATATATCGGAACCGATCGCATGACAATGCCTTGCCCGATTGCCACATGGTTCGTGGACGGCAGATGTTCCGCGCCGCAGGGCCGTCCGGGGCGGTCCCGGACCGCCCGTGCCGCGGCGTCTCGTCCTCGGCTTCCCCTCACCAAGACCGCGGAAGCGCTCACCTGCCTGCTCCGGCCCGCGGACCGCCGCGCCCGCCGCGCACCGCCTGCCCGCGCCGAAGTGCCCGCTCGGCGCGGACGATCACCCGAGGAAGAGCGGGAGCCTCGCGGCGAGTTCGCCCAGCTCGGCCTTCTCCTCGTCGGTCGCGGCACGCCGTCCGGTGCCGACGAGCAGGGCGGCCTTGTCGGAGAACGACGCGGGGAAGGCGGCTCCGGCGATTCTCTCCGGCGTCTCGCGGGTCCGGGCGAGCCCCTCCTCGGGCGGTTCGGCCGCGTCCGGGAGGTGCGCGATCAGGTCGAGGTGGTGCAGCGTCCACTCCAGGACGTACGCACGGAGGTAGTCGCCCGCGGTGAGGACCTCGTCGCGGGTGCCGACCAGGAGGCCGGGGTCGGCGAGCCCGGCGGCGCGACCGGCGGCGGAGCCGAGGTCGTCGAGGTGGAACTTGAGCAGCCGGGGCTCCTCGTACGCGGCGGCCAGCCGGACCGTCAACGCGTCCAGCGGATCGTCACCGGCCGGCGGTGTCGCGGCGACGTCCCAGTAGGTCACCGCGTCACGGGTCGGCTCCGCCTCGGTGGGGGTCACGAGGGTGATCAGGACGTCCTGGGCGTCGACGACCAGATGGCACACCAGGTCCCGTACGAGCCAGCCGGCGCAGCCGGACGGTTTTGCGAAGTCCTCGTCCGAAAGCCCGGCGACCACCGTGCGCAAGGCCGCCCAGGAACGCGAGAAGAGATCCGTAGTGCGGTGCCGCAGGAGCGGACAAGCACATCGGCACAGCCGGTACCGGTGGCACCGTTCACCCATCGGCATTTCAGGTCCAGTGACACCGGATTGGCCTTGGCACGCGGCTCCGCACCGTACATAGGGTCGCACCATGAGGATTCGTATCGTCGACGCGTTCACCGACCGCCCCTTCACCGGCAATCCGGCGGGAGTCCTGGTCCTGGAATCCGGCACCTTTCCCGAGGACGACCGGCTCCAGCGGATCGCCATGGAACTGAACCTTTCCGAGACCGCCTTCGTTCACCCGCTGCCGCCGGGCGGCGAGGCCGACTGGGCACTTCGCTGGTTCACACCGACCACCGAGGTCGACATGTGCGGGCATGCCACCCTCGCCACCGCGCACGTCCTGCACACCACAGGGGCGGCGAGCGGCACGATGCGCTTCGCGGCGCGGTGCGGGATCCTCACCGCGACCGCCCGCCCGGACGGCGCCATCACCCTCGACTTCCCCACCGCTGCACTGACACCGGAGGCCACCCCGGCCGGGCTGGCCGCCGCACTGGGAGCGGAGCCGCTCTGCGTGCACGACACCGGCCCCCACATCGGCGACCTGGTCGTCGAACTGTCCGACGAGGCGACCGTACGAGGGCTGATCCCCGATCTCGTCGCCCTGGCCGAGGTCTCCCGGCGGGGCGTCGTCGCCACGGCCGCCGCGGAGGACCCCTCCCGCGGCTACGACTTCGTCTCCCGCGGCTTCTTCCCGCGCGTAGGGATCGACGAGGACCCGGTGACCGGCAGCGCCCACACGGCGCTGGCGCCCTTCTGGTCGGCCCGGTTCGGCCGTGACGAGCTGACCGGGCTGCAGGCTTCCGCCCGTTCCGGCCTGGTCCGGACCTCGCTGCGCGGCGACCGCACCCTGCTGACCGGCGACGCCGTGACGGTCATCGACGGCGAACTGCTCACGACGCTCTGAGCCCCCGCGCCCGGCGCGGGAGGCCGCACAAGGCTGCTCACCCTCACGGTGTGGGCAGCCAGTCCACCTTCCCCGCCAGCAGGGCATATCCGACGAACGCCCCGATGTCCAGCAACGCGTGCGCCGCGACCAGCGGCCCGACCCGCCCCCAACGCCGGTACAGCAGCACGAAGACGACGCCCATCACCGTGTTGCCGATGAAGCCGCCGATCCCCTGATACAGGTGGTACGAACCGCGCAGCACCGAACTGGCGACCAGCGCGGCCGTCGGCGTCCACCCCAACTGTCCCAGTCTGCGCAGCAGATACCCGACGACGATCACTTCCTCCACCACGGAGTTCTGGATCGCGGACAGGATCAGGACCGGGAATTTCCACCACACGTCGGGCAGCGACTCCGGGACCACGGTCAGATTGAATCCGGCTGCCCGAGCCACCAGATAGAAGGCGAGGCCGGCGCTTCCGATGCCCGCCGCGATCAACGTGCCGCGCCCCAGGTCCGGCCACGGCCTGGTGCGGTCGAAACCGATGGACCTCAGGCCCGCGCCCTCCCTCATCAGCAGATGCGCGACCAGCGCGACGGGCACCAGAGCCGTCGCGATGCCGAAGAGTTGCCAGGCGAGATCCAGCCATGGACGCCCTGGGGCGTACGAACTGTTGAGGGTCGCGGCCTGATCCTTCAAACCCCCTGGTTTCGTCAGTGACCCGACAAAACTGATCAGGGCGGACACCCCGCTGGCACCCAACGAGAGAGCCAGTACGAGGACCGTTTCGGACCGAAGGATCCGTCGCGGAACAGCCTCCTGGGGGAAAGAATCAGCCACAAGCCCCGCCTCCACCTGTACACCTGCCTTCAGTTGTGCATTCGCGCCCCATCCTGCTCCCCGCCCGGCTAGGGTCTCGAATGCAGGTACGAAGATCATGCGCGACAGGCCGGGGGACAACCACCATTGCCGATGGTGTGGTCCCCCTTTCCTTGTTCAATCTCAAGGAGGGGCACCACCGACATGGGACGTCACAGCTTGCCCGACGAGTACGCCGGAGACGAAGGCGGGGACGGCACACCGCCTCAACGCCGGCGCACCGTCGTGATCGCGGCCCTGCTCGTACTCGCGGTGGCGGCGGGAACGGCCGTCGCGGCACAGGGCGGCCTGCTGTCGTTCTCGAAGAGCTGCGAGGACACGGCGGTACGCCTGTCCATCACGGCGTCCCCGGACATCGCACCGTCCATTCGCGCCGTCGCCGACAAGGCGCGCAAGGACGAGGTGCGTTCCGACGGCCGCTGCCTGTATGTGACAGTGGTCGCCCGCGACTCCTACGAGGTCGCCGACGCTCTCTCCAGCGCCGCCCGCACCCCGGACTTCCAGGTCTGGCTGCCCGACTCCGACCTCTGGGTCGACCGGGCCAAGGGCTCCGGTGACGGCGTCCCGGTCACACCGGGCGATTCCGTCGCGTCCTCCCCCGTGACCCTGGCCGTGGTGCCGTCCGCTGCCGAGAGCCTCGGCTGGCCGAAGAAGAAATACTCCTGGGCGGAGTTGACGTCTGCGGCGATGGAGTCGGACAAGGTCCGCCTCGGCGCGGCCGACCCGGCACGCAGCGCCACCGGCCTGCTGGCGCTCGCCAGCATCGGCGCGTCCTCCGAGAAGCAGGGCGGGGACAGCGACACCCGGGTCGCAGCGACCGCCAAGCTGCTCGCGCAGCGCATGTCGGACGGTGACACGCAGGTGCTGGAGACACTGGCACAGAGTGGTTCGGGCTCCGAACAGGGCAATCCGGAGCGCAATCAGGCGGTACTCCTCTCCGAACAGGCCGCGTTCGCCCACAACGCGGAGTCGACCGGCGGCGGAAAGCTCGACCTGTTCTACCCCAAGGACGGCACCCCGCTCCTCAACTACCCGTACACCCTGGTCGACGAGAGCCGGCTGAGCACGTCCGAGAGCCGGGCGGCGCTGCGGTTCATGACGCTGTTGAACGAACCCGGTGCGCAGGACGTCCTGGAGAAGAACGGCTTCCGGGACGTCGACGGCACGGCCGGGGAGTCGGTGATCGCACCGGCGGGCGGCAAGAAGCCCCAGCCGTACGCCACCGCGGCCGCGGCCGCACCGACCGCCGAGGCGCTCCAGCAGACGCTCGGCATGTGGACGATCACGGTGCAGAGCGCTCGGCTGACCACGGTCGTCGACGCGTCGGCGTCCATGGCCACGATCGTGCCGGGGCGCAATCAGTCCCGGATGGATGTCACCAAGGCGTCCCTGATCCAGGCTCTCAACCAGTTCACCCCGAACGACGAGATCGGGCTCTGGGAGTTCGCCACCACGCTCGACGGCGAGAAGGACTACCGCAGACTGGTGCCGGCCACCCGGCTGGGCGACCCGGCGAAGGGCGGCGGCACCCACCGCGAGAAACTGGCCGCGGCCTTCGCGGCGCTGAAGCCCGTGCCGGGCGGCGCGACCGGTCTGTACGACACCGTGCTTGCCGCCTACAAAGATGCCCAGGCGACCTATGTGAGGGGCAAGTTCAACGCGGTCGTGATCCTCACCGACGGATCGAACCAGGACAATCTCTCCATCTCCCGCAGTGCCCTGATCGCGGAACTGAAGCGGATCGCCGACCCTGAGCGCCCGGTGCCGCTGCTCGCCATCGCGGTCGGTCCCGAGGCGGACCGCGAGGAAGTGAACGAGATCGCGAAGGTGACCGGTGGCGGTGGCTACCAGGTGATCGACCCGGCCGAGATCCAGACGGTGATCCTGCAGGCCATCATGACCGCCGGTCAGAGCAGTCACGCCGACCAGGAGTAGCCCGTGCGAGCGCCGGGGTCACAGCTTCGGGGCACCGGCCGGCCAGCTGTGCACGGGCTCCCCGCTGTGCATCAGTTCGGCGTACTGCCGGGTTGTCGCGGCCAGCGCCGCGTGCCTGTCGAGCCCGGCCTCCCTTGCCCGGTGGTAGGTGTCCACCTGCCAGGAAGCCCCGTTCACCCGGCGCTTGCAGCGCTCCTCGATGACCCCGAGATAGCGGTCGCGGTCCGCGGGCGCGATGTTCCAGGCATCGAGCCCCGCGGCGGCCAGCGGCAGCAGTTCGTCCCGTACGAGCTTCACGGCCGGAACCCGGGTCAGTCCGCCCGCACGGCCGGGACGCGGCCAGATCAGCTCCGCATCGATGCCCAGACGGCACGCGGTGTCGAAGTTCTCCTCCGCCGCGGCGAACGGCAGCCTGGTCCACACCGGGCGGGACTCCTCGGCGAGCGCCCGCACGAGCCCGTAGTAGAGCGCCGCATTGGCGACCAGATCGGTGACGGTGGGGCCGGCGGGCAGGACCCGGTTCTCCACGCGCAGATGGGGTACGCCGTCGACCAGGCCGTACACGGGCCGGTTCCAGCGGTAGACCGTTCCGTTGTGGAGCACCAGTTCCTGCAGCCGTGGCACCCCGCCCTCGTCGAGAACCCGCAGCGGCTCCTCCTCGTCGCAGATCGGGAGCAGCGGCGGGAAGTAGCGCAGGTTCTCCTCGAAGAGTTCGTACGCCGAACCGATCCACCGCTCGCCGAACCAGGTCCTGGGCCGCACGCCTTGGTTCCGCAGTTCGGGCGGCCGGGTGTCGGTGGCCTGCTGGAAGAGCGGCGGCCGCGACTCCCGCCAGAGCTCCTTGCCGAACAGGAAGGGTGAGTTGGCGCCGAGTGCGATCTGGACACCGGCGACGGCCTGGGCCGCGTTCCACACGGCAGCGAATCGGGCCGGCGTCACCTGGAGATGGAGCTGGAACGAGGTGCAGGCGGCCTCTGGGGTGATCGAGGCAGATGTGGAGACCAATCGCTCCACGCCCTGGATATCGAGAGAGAAATCCTCGCCGCGCGCGGCCACCATTTGATCGTTCAGCAGTGTGTAGCGGTCCACGTCCGAGAGGTTCGCCAGGACGAGGTCCTCACGGCGCAGGGTGGGCAGAATACCGATCATCATGATCCCGGCATCGACCTCGCCCGCCTTCCGGTGGGCATATCCGAGCCCGGCCCTGAGCTCTTCGGCCAGCTGATCGAAAACGCGCCCGTCCAGACGGTGCGGGACTATGTTCACTTCCAAATTGAACATCCCGAGTTCGGTCTGGAAATCACGGCTCGCGATGCGTGGGAGGACCTCTGCATTCATCATCTTCGGCATGCCGTCGGCGCCGGCGAGATTCAGCTCGATCTCCACACCCATGAGGTTGCGCGGCCGGTCGAACCTCCGCTCCGCAAGAAGCCTCTCCAGTGCCTCCAGACACTGGTGAAGCTTCTTCCGGTACCCCCGCCGATCTGACAGGTCAAAGGCGCCCGCCACGACCTTCTCGCCCATCGGAGCGTCCCTCCCTCAAGTGGGCGGCCCGCGGCCCAGACCGCTCGCGTCACGATCGATAATGCCCAGGCGGGGTGATCCATAACGCCCACGGGAACGCGGCTGACCCAGTAATCTGAGGCCGAAGCCCGGGGCACATTCCATGGGCATGATGAAGCCCACGGTTTCCCTGCCGGGCATCGGTGAAAACGCCGACGCGTTTCGGCCGTCCCCGCCCGGGGAAAAATCCCTGGCAGTGGCTGCGCCACTGACACGGAATCAGTAGATTCTCCGCATAATAAAGTCTTGATACCACCTTGTCGGCAATGCCCGTGACGGCTAGTGGAATCACCGCGTGAACACGTGTCGTATAAACTCCGCGGACGAGGCAGAGAGTTGACGCACCGGCCCAGTCACCGGCCTCCTCTGGCCCCGCATGCCGACAGCGCCGTCTGCACCCGCCCACGCACCACCGTGTCTCCGAAGTGAGAGGCGACCCACCATGCCGCTGCATGTTCCCCCGGCTCCCGTGCCCGCTCTGCGCAGCGTTCTCGCGGCACTCGGTTCACCCACCGCGGTCCGCGAAGCCCGCACACCCGCCCTCCGGTCCGCCCAGGGGCCTCTCAGCCCCGAACTCCCGCTCCCCGTCCACGTACTGGAGCGGATCGGTCCGAACGGACTCGTTCCCGCCACCCGGCTCGCCGGGTGGCGTTTCCTGATCCGTACCTCGGAACAGGCCGTCGCCGCGGCGGACACCATGCTCACCCCGGACGGCTGGGCCTTCTCGCACTTCTTCGAGGGTCCGTACATCGCCTCGACCGAACTCGCCCTGCGCCAGGCCGAGGCGGTGACAGCGCGGTACCAGCCGCGGCTGCTGTCCATCCCGGAGCTCTACATGCTGGCGCTGTGGCTGCACGGCGATGTCGAGGCCGACGCCTCCGGCGGTTCGCTCGCCCCCGCCGACCTTCTGGTTCCGCTCGCTCCCGCCCCACCGGGTATCGCGGCACACCGCCCGCACCGGGTCGCCGATCTGCTCCGCGTGATGACACTGCGCATCACGCCCGGCCCCGGCCCCCTGCTCGGATCCCCGGCCTGAGAACCGGCCCCCGCTCCGGCCTCCTGCGCCCCGCCGCCGTCCCGGCCGCGGGGCACAGTGCTGGAGGGGCGCACTCCGTGCCCGTTCGGACTAGCCCGTACTGACCACCCCGAACCACCCGAAGGGACAGTGCAATTGCGGTGAACCGTCCGTGCGGGTGATGCGTCCTCCGGGTAAGGAGAAGTGCTGCTGCGAAATCCCTGCGGATTGACGCCCGTGGGGCAACACTGGGAACGGACCGATCGATACGGGGGGCGGCCATGAACACCTCATCCAGCCGCAGGACATTCACTACAACGCAGCGAAAGAACCCAGCCATGTGCCAGCACCAGCCACCTTGCCCGACCGCCGACTCAGCCGACCGGGAAGCCGCCCGCCTGACGGCGCACCACCCGGAACAGGGCTGGAGCCTGCTGTGCAACGGAGTCCTGCTCTTCGAGGACACCGGCGAGCTGCTTCCGGACGGTCGGATCATCGCTCCGCACCGGCCCCTGGGGACCGACCGGGTGATGAAGGCCGCCTGACCGCAGCCGGTACGAGCTGGGGCCGGCCCGGAGAATTCTCCGAACCGGCCCCGACGCATGCCCGCGTCACGCGGTCACGCTCAGTTGTCGTACTCGTCCAGCGGCGGGCAGGAGCAGACGAGGTTGCGGTCGCCGAAGGCGCCGTCGATACGGCGCACCGGCGGCCAGTACTTGTCCGAGGCCGAGACTCCGGCCGGGAAGACCGCCACCTCACGGCTGTACCCGTGCTTCCACTCCCCGCCCAGCATCGCCGCGGTGTGCGGAGCGTTGTGCAGCGGGTTGTCGTCCGCGCTCCACTCGCCGGAGGCCACCTTCTCGACCTCGCCACGAATGGCGATCATCGTGTCGCAGAACCGGTCGAGCTCCGCGAGGTTCTCGCTCTCGGTCGGCTCGATCATCAGCGTCCCGGCGACCGGGAACGACATGGTCGGCGAGTGGAAGCCGTAGTCGATCAGCCGCTTGGCGATGTCGTCGACGCTGACGCCGGTGGCCTTGGAGATCGGCCGCAGGTCCACGATGCACTCGTGCGCGACGAGACCGGCCGGACCGTTGTACAGGATCGGGTAGTGCGGTTCCAGACGCTTGGCGATGTAGTTGGCCGCGAGGACGGCGACCTGCGTCGCGCGCTTCAGGCCCTCCCCGCCCATCAGGCGTACGTATGCCCAGGAGATGGGGAGAATGCCGGCCGAGCCCCACGGGGCGGCCGAGATCGGTCCGACGCCGGTCTCGGGGCCCGCAGAGGGCTGGAGCGGGTGGTTCGGCAGATACGGCGCGAGGTGCGCACGCACACCGACCGGGCCGACGCCGGGACCGCCGCCGCCGTGCGGAATGCAGAAGGTCTTGTGCAGGTTCAGGTGCGACACGTCGCCGCCGAACCGGCCCGGCCTGGCGAGGCCCACCAGCGCGTTGAGGTTGGCGCCGTCGACATACACCTGGCCGCCGGCGTCGTGCACCTCGGCGCAGATGTCCGCCACGTGCTCCTCGAACACACCGTGCGTCGAGGGGTACGTGATCATGAGCACAGCGAGCTCCTCGCGGTGCTTCTCGATCTTGGCGCGGAGGTCCGCAATGTCGATCTCGCCGTCGTCGGCGGTCTTGACCACGACGACCTTCATGCCGGCCATCACGGCGCTGGCCGCGTTGGTGCCGTGGGCGGAGGACGGGATGAGGCAGACGGTGCGCTGCTCGTCGCCGTTGGCCCGGTGGTACGCCCGTACGGCCAACAGGCCCGCGAACTCGCCCTGCGAGCCCGCGTTCGGCTGGATGGAGACCGCGTCGTACCCGGTGACCTCGGCGAGGCGCTCCTCCAGCTCGCGGATGAGCGTGAGGAAGCCCTCCGCCTGTTCGGCCGGGGCGAACGGATGCAGCGCGCCGAACTCGGGCCAGGTGATCGACTCCATCTCGGTGGTCGCGTTCAGCTTCATGGTGCAGGAGCCGAGCGGGATCATGCCGCGGTCCAGCGCGTAGTCCCGGTCGGCGAGCTTGCGCAGGTAGCGCAGCATCGCGGTCTCGGAGCGGTGCTGGTGGAAGACCGGGTGAGTGAGGATCTCGTCCGAGCGCAGCAGGCCCTCGGGCAGTGCGTCGGCGACGGTGGCGTCCAGCTCCTCAATGTCCCCGTCGGCGCCGAAGGCTGCCCAGACGGCGGCGACCTGCGTACGCGTGGTGGTCTCGTCGCAGGCGAAGGAGACCAGGTCGGCGTCGACGAGCCGCAGGTTGACCCCGCGCTCGCGGGCGCCCGCGACGACATCGGCGGCCTTCCCGGGGACGCGCACGGTGAGGGTGTCGAAGTGGGCCCCGGTCACGACCTCGATGCCGGAGGCGCGCAGGCCCTCGGCCAGGATCGTCGCGTAGCGGTGGGTGCGCCGGGCGATCGTCCGCAGCCCGTCCGGGCCGTGGTAGACCGCATACATTCCGGCCATGACGGCGAGCAGCACCTGGGCGGTACAGATGTTGCTGGTGGCCTTCTCGCGGCGGATGTGCTGCTCGCGGGTCTGCAGGGCCAGCCGGTAGGCCTTGTCTCCGTCGGCGTCGACGGAGACACCGACGAGGCGCCCGGGAAGGCTGCGAGCGAACTTCTCGCGTACGGCCATGAACCCGGCGTGCGGTCCACCGAAGCCCATCGGTACACCGAAGCGCTGCGTGGTGCCGACGGCGATGTCCGCGCCCAGGTCACCGGGCGAGGTGAGCAGAGTCAGGGCCAGCAGGTCGGCGGCGACCGTGACGACCGCGCCCAGCTCGTGGGCCTGCTCGATGACGGGCGCGATGTTCCGCACTTCCCCGGACGCGCCCGGGTACTGCACCAGGACACCGAAGACACCGCGCTCGGCGATCTGTGCCGGGATGCCGTCGGACAGGTCGGCGACGACGACCTCGACACCGGTCGGCTCGGCGCGGGTCCCGATGACCGCGATCGTCTGCGGCAGGGTGTCGGCATCGATCAGGAAGACGCCGCCCTTGACCTTGCCGACGCGCCGGGAGAGCGCCATGGCCTCGGCGGCCGCGGTGCCCTCGTCCAGCAGGGAGGCGCCGGAGGTGGGCAGCCCGGTCAGCTCGGCGACCATCGTCTGGAAGTTGAGGAGCGCCTCCAGGCGGCCCTGCGAGATCTCCGGCTGGTACGGCGTGTAGGCCGTGTACCAGGCAGGGTTCTCCATGACGTTGCGCAGGATCACCGGCGGGGTGAAGGTGCCGTAGTAGCCGAGCCCGATCATCGGGGCCAGCACCTGGTTGCGGTCCGCGAGCGCGCGAAGCTCGGCCAGCACCTCGGCCTCGGTACGGGCGGTCGGCAGTCCGAGGGCATCCGTGCTCTTGATGACATCGGGCACCGCGGCCGCGGTGAGCTCGTCCAGCGAGCCGTAACCGACCTGGGCGAGCATCTTCGCCTGCGCCTCGGCATCGGGGCCGATATGGCGCTGCTCGAACGGAATGCCCTGCTCCAACTGGGAGAGCGGAGTGCGACGGGGGGTCATGGTGGAGGCCTCCTGGTCTGTCACGACCTGCGAGGGGCACCACGGCGCGGGTGCCCGAACGGCCTCCCCCTCTGTCATCTCAACCTGAGAGCTTCACCGGCGCACCCTACGGCGTACCGGCTTTCACCGTCGGTGAGGAAGGGACTCGCACCGGCACTCGGCCGCACGTGACCCGCCCTGCTTTCCAGAGTGACCTCGTCCGTGCGGTACTGGGGCCTGAGAGATTCCGGGGAGGATTTGCTCCTTCGGCGCCTTCGGATCAGCTCCGGAGGACTCTCCCGCACGGGGTCAGCGGCCATCACCAGCCTACCAGCGGGGTTCATGGCCGATTTCTCGAGTGGCCAACCACCCGGATCTGCATTTTTGTAGTGCTTGTGGAGTAGCCGCGACCAGTGGGAGGGACCGTGCAGACCGACATCGATCCGCGCAGCCTGATCGGCCGCAAGGCGTTCGACCGCAAGGGCACCAAGATCGGGACCGTGGACGAGGTGTATCTCGACGACGCGACCGGAGTGCCCGAGTGGGCTGCCGTGCGTACCGGACTTTTCAGCCGGGACGCGTTCGTCCCGCTGGAACCCAGCGAATTCGTGGAGGATTCTCTCCGCGTTCCCTTCGACCGCGCGCTGATCAAGGACGCGCCCGACTTCGGCGTCGGCCGCCATCTCTCACCGGAACAGGAGCTCCAGCTCTACCGGCACTACGGTCTGGACTCCCTGTCCGAGCCGGCCGGCCCGGACAGGGACTTCGGCAGACTGGCCGGCCAGGACGAGTAGTCCGCCGGCTCCCGCACCAGGGGCAGCGGATCGGCGGTCCGGAGTTCCGGGTCGTCGATCCGGAACGTACGCACCCGTCCGGGCGCCGACTCGGGCTCCTCGAACCGCACCGTCACCCGGCCGACCCCGCTGCCCTGCACCCAGCCGTGGCCGTATGTGTCATGGCGTACGTCGTGCCCGGCGGGCCAGCGCCGGGCGGCGCGCTGCTCGGCGGTCTCCCGGTCCTTCGCCCCCGATTCACCCGGCGGCCCGGCCGAGTCGTCCCCGGCCGGCGCCGCTTCCTCCGCCGGATCCTCGGCCGCGGCCTGTTCACCGGCGGCCTGGGCGAAGAGATCCTCCTGCGTGTAGTCGGCGAGCCCCGTCACGCCCACTCCCAGGAGCCGGACGCCTCCGGTGGTGTCCACGGCCTCCAGGAGGCGTGCGGCGGCCTCACGGACCACCGTGGGGTCGTCCGTGGGCCCACGGAGCGTCTCGGACCTCGTGAGCGTCGAGAAGTCGTACCGGCGCACCTTCAGCACCACCGTCCGCCCGGACCGCCCCGCGCCCCGGAGACGCTGGACGCACCGGTCGGCCAGCCGCTCGACCTCCGTCCGGATCCGCACCCGGTCGTGCAGGTCGGCGTCGAAGGTGTCCTCGACCGACACCGATTTCGCGTCCCGCTCCGCGACCACCGGCCGGTCGTCGTACCCGAACGCCATCCGGTGGAGCGAGCTGCCGTGCGCCTTCCCCAGCAGGCGTACGAGCTCGTCCTCGCCCGCCTCCACCAGGTCGTCGACCGTGGTCATCCCGGCACGGCGCAGATGGTCCGCCGTCGCCGGCCCGACACCGGGCAGGATCCGCACCGGCATGGGGGCGAGCAGAGCCCGTTCCGTACCCGGCTCTATGAGCAGCAGGCCGTTCGGTTTCGCCTCCTCCGAAGCGATCTTGGCCAGCATCTTGGAACCGGCAAGTCCGACCGAGCCGGTGAGCCCGGTGACCGCTCTGATGGCAGTACGCAACTGCTCACCGATCTCCAGCGCCGAAGCCGCGTCGTCGGCGCTCCCGCCGGCCTCCAGGTCGACGAAGGCCTCGTCCAGACTGAGCGGCTCCACCAGCGGGGAGAGCCGCGCGAGGAGCTCCATCACTTGATCGCTCACCGATCGGTACAGCTGGAAGCGGGGCACCAGGTACGCCGCGTTGGGTGCGAGCCGCCGCGCCTGCGCCATGGGCATCGCCGAGTGCACGCCGAAGCGTCGCGCCTCGTACGACGCGGTGGCGACGACCCCGCGCGGCCCCAGCCCGCCCACCACGACCGGCTTGCCGCGCAGGCTCGGCTTCGCCGCCTGCTCGGCAGCGGCGTAGAAGGCATCCATGTCCAGATGCAGGATGGTGGGCGCGGCTCTCACATCAGTCGATGCTGCCCTACGGCACTGACAATCACCGCGCCCCGGGGCCGGTCCGGAGGATCGGGGTCAGCCGGCGCGGTTGCGCCGACGTGCGAGCTCATCGGTGGGGTTGTTCCCGATGAGGGTCTCGCCGGTGTCCACCCGCTCACCGTGCAGCTGCGAGAGGGCGGCATCGACGTCCTGCCACACCACACCCACGGCGATGCCGAAGACTCCCTGACCGCCCTGGAGCAGGCTCACGACCTCGTCGGGCGAGGAGCACTCGTAGACCGTCGCCCCGTCGCTCATCAATGTCATCCGCTCAAGGTCCTGGAATCCCCGGGCCCGCAGATGCTGAACCGTGGTGCGGATGTTCTGGAGTGCCACACCCGTGTCCAGGAAGCGCTTCACGATCTTCAGCAGGACGACGTCCCGGAAGCTGTAGAGCCGCTGCGTGCCGGAGCCGTACGCGGGACGCACGCTCGGTTCCACAAGCCCCGTGCGTGCCCAGTAGTCGAGCTGCCGGTAGGTGATCCCGGCAGCCGCACAGGCAGTCGGCCCGCGATAGCCGATGTCGTTGGCCGATGCCACTCCGCCCCCCGCCACCGCCGCCGGTTGCACCGGCTGCACGATGGTGTGGTCGGCTGTACTCCCCTGCTGCGGATACGGCCCACCCGCCGCCGTACCGTCGCCGCTGCTTCTCACGCCGACCTCCGTCCTTGACCTGCCATCTCGAAGGTAGGCAGTCACTCGGGGTGCGTCAACGATCGCCACACTCGGCACGCCGAGTGATAATCACCCTGAGGGTGGTTTCCCGTGTCTCACGAGCGGGAAAGGCTTGCCGGATGCGCGGACGGCGGCCCCGGAGAACGGTCACTGACTGTTGGTACCGAAATCCTCCGGAGAGATCTGATCGAGGAACTCGCGGAATTTCTCCACCTCATCCTCCTGCTCGTCCGGGATGGCGATGCCGGCGTCGTCGAGCACCCCGTCACTGCCGTAGATCGGCGTTCCGGTGCGCAGCGCGAGCGCTATGGCGTCGGACGGCCGCGCGCTCACCTCGACTCCGCTGGCGAAGACCAGCTCCGCGTAGAAGACCCCTTCCCGAAGGTCCGTGATGCGGACCTCGGTGAGCTCCTGGCCGACGGCCTGGAGCACGTCCTTGAAGAGATCATGGGTCAGCGGCCTGGCCGGAGCCATGCCCTGCTGGGCGAAGGCGATCGCGGTCGCCTCACCAGGACCGATCCAAATGGGGAGGTACCGGTCGCCTCCCACTTCACGCAGGAGCACGATCGGTTGGTTGGAGGGCATTTCCACCCGGACACCCACAACGTCGAGCTCGTTCACACAGCAACCCTAGGACGTGCTCGGCAGGTTTGGGTAGTCGGGCACCGGCGCGATCAGTGGAGCCGGATGTGCAGAGCGCTCTGCACAAGGGCCGAATGAAGCCTCACCGACAGCTCCGCAAGCTCTTTCGCAGTGGCCTCCGCATGGGCTCTGGTCTGCGGATTCCGGTGCCTGCGCAGGGGCGCGACCACCTGCTCGATGAGCCCGACCTCGCGATCCGCGGCCGCCCGCACGGCACGCAGGTGACGCGGCTCCAGACCGAACCTGCCCAGATCCGCCACAAGCCTGGCAACGGTGACCATCTCGGCGTCGTAGCCGCCCTCGGCGGTCGGAGTGACCAGGCCGTACGACTCCCACTCGTCGAGGTCGCCCTCGGTGACCTCGGCGGCCGCCAGCAGCTCGGCACGGCCGATCCGGGCCGCAGTGGCCCGTCCGGACTCCGCGTCCCAGCCGCCGTCGATCGGACCCCGCGGGCCGCCCCCGGACGGCAGGGCGGCCTGTTCACCACGGGCAAGGGCATCCAGGTGCTCACGGATGACCTTCAGCGGGAGGTAGTGG
Organism: Streptomyces sp. NPDC001880; assembly: GCF_053594575.1. Classification (NCBI taxonomy): domain Bacteria; kingdom Bacillati; phylum Actinomycetota; class Actinomycetes; order Kitasatosporales; family Streptomycetaceae; genus Streptomyces; species Streptomyces sp. NPDC001880. The sequence goes on along the minus strand of NZ_JBSFET010000043.1, from coordinate 6,834 downwards.
TCCCGCTGCATGCGCAACACCTGAGCCAGCCGCTCCACATCGGCACCACGGAACTTGCGGTAGCCGGAAGGGGTCCGCTGCGGCTCGACGAGCCCCTCGGCCTCCAGGAATCGAATCTTGGAGATCGTGACCTCGGGGAACTCGTCCCGCAGCCGCAGAAGCACCGTGCCGATGCTCATCGGGCGGTCGTCGCCGGTGGCGGTGCCGGCCGCGGCACCGCCCGTCGGTGTTCTCAGCATGGGCCTTCCCTGACGGGTCAGATACCGCGCTGGCTCGCGTAGAAGACCAGCCGGTACTTGCCGATCTGCACTTCGTCGCCGTTGGACAGGGCGACGGAGTCGATGCGCTCCCGGTTGACGTAGGTGCCGTTCAGGCTGCCCACGTCCCCGACCGTGAAGCTGCCGTCGGGTCCCCTGCGGAACTCCACGTGCCGCCGCGACACCGTCACGTCGTCGAGGAAGATGTCGCTCTGCGGGTGACGGCCGGCCGTGGTCAGCTCACTGTCCAGCAGGAAGCGACTGCCGGAGTTCGGACCGCGGCGCACCACCAGGAGCGCGGAACCGAGCGGAAGGGCGTCGACGGCGGCCTGTGCCTCGGGCGAGAGCGACGGAAGGGCCGTCTGCCCGGTGGCCTCCGCGTCATATGCCTCAAGACCGGAGATCGAGATGGTGGAGGTCGTCTCCGAGGCACGCTCGGGTACCCCGCCCCTCAGCGGCGCACCGCAGTTGGAGCAGAAACGACTGGCCTCGGCGTTGCGATGGCCGCACCTCGTACAGACCGGCATGGACGAACCCTCCTGCCTGGGGGCGAACTCTCCACCCGTACTCGAGGTCGACGATTCTCCGAAACCTATGCGGCCGGGACCGGCAGGGTCAACAGACGACGCGCCGGAAGCTCCCGAATTGTCACTGCCCGCACCCGACACCTGATCCCGGAAGAGCGGGCGCTCCGTGGCCTGCTCGTCTCCCTGACCATGGCGCGGTGCACGATGGCGGGCAGCCTCGTCGCGAGCGCTCTTGCCGAACAACTTCCCAAACAACTTCACGGGCGATTCCCCTTGACCGAAATAGACCCGCCCGTGGGGCAGGACGAACCCTGAATGAACACACCTGCCGACCCGGACATCCTCACAACGTCCGTATCCGCTCGACAGTTTCCACCACGCGCCACGAATACGATGCGGCGACCCCCCGCAACCTCGTACCCGTGTCCTTCGTCCCGCTTACGCCGCGGCTTCACGGGGACGACGACCGAGCGTAGTCAGGCTGCTTCGCCGGTCGCAAGGCGTCCACGACGATGTCGTCGACCTGCTCGACCTGCACAGTGGCCTGCTCCTTCTCCAATGTCTGGACCACACCGCCCGGGATGTTCAGCGCCGGCTCCAGATCCTGGGGCTTGCCGATCACCTTGAAGACGTACGGCGCGGTGATCTTACGGTCGTCAACCCTGACATTGCCGCCGTCACCGGAGAAGTACGTATTGGCCACCACACGCACCCCATTGACCTCGATCGCCTCGGCGCCCGCCGCTCGTAGCTCCTGGAGTGCGTCGAGCAGCATGTCCGCCTTCACACCGTTCCCGGGGTCGTTGACGGTGAGCGTGATCCCGGGGCCGTGTGCCGCCACGGTACCCGCGATCACACCGAGTTGACGCTCTTTCTCCACCGTCTGCTTGCGCGCCTCCTCGGCCTGGTCGGAGCTGTTCTCCAGCTCCGTGCGCTGTGCGACCAGCCGCTGTTTCTCGTCCTCCAGGCGCTGTGTCCGGTCGTCCAGCTCGTCGAGGATCCGGACCAGGTCCTCCTGCCGGGCACCCCGCAACGCGCTGTTGTCGCTATTGGACCGCACCTGAATGGCCAGTCCGAGACCGAGCACGAACAGCAGGAGTGCGACGACGAGTTGGGCCCGCGTCACCCGCGGCGGCCACAGCCCCGCGATCAGCCGCTGACGACCGGTGAGTTCATTGGCGGGGCCGGGCGTCTGCTCGTCGGCGTGCCCCTGGTCGCCGGGAAGTTCTTCGTTGCTCATCGGCGTCAGGCCCGGAAGACGTGCCGGCGGATGGCCGCGGCGTTGGAGAAGATCCGAATCCCGAGCACGACCACCACACCGGTGGACAGCTGCGCTCCGACGCCCAGCTTGTCGCCCAGGAACACGATCAGTGCGGCCACCACTACGTTCGAGAGGAACGACACGACGAACACCTTGTCGACGAAGATCCCGTCGAGCATGGCTCGCAGACCACCGAAGACTGCGTCGAGGGCGGCAACGACGGCGATCGGGAGATACGGCTCGACCACGGCCGGCACCTCGGGCCGGACCAACAGTCCGACCACGACTCCCACGACGAGGCCCAGTACGGCGATCACGATGTGCCCTTCCCTGTGTCTGCCGCACCACTGCCGGTGTCTGCGGCCTGATAAGGCTCTGCTGTGCGTACGATCAGGCTCGGCGCGACCGGAAGGCTCACCTTCTGCTGCACGGACATGCTCGTCCGGACGTCGAAGGTGTCCTTGAGCGCCTGCAGATACTGACCGTCGGCACTGTCCTGGAACGCGGTGCCGAGTTGCTTCCCGTTCCCCACCGCCAGCACCGTGTACGGCGGCACGAGCGGTCTGTTGTCGACCAGTATGGCGTCGCCCGCCGCCCGGATCGCCGACAGGGCCGTCAGCCGCTGCCCGTTGATCGCGATCGCCTCCGCGCCGGACTGCCACAACCCGTTGACGACCCGCTGGAGGTCCCGGTCGCGGACCCGCCCGGTGTCGGCGAATCCGCTGGTCTCCCTGGGGCCACCGCCGCCCTGGTCGGTGTTCTCGGCGTCGTCGACCACGAGTTTCACGCCGGGCCCCTCCACCGGGGTCGCCCCGGCCAGCAGCGCCACCTGTTCCCCCTGGTCCCCGCCGTGCTTCTCCAACGCCTTGCGCTGGCGCCTGCCCACATCGTCCCGGAGCTTGTCGACCTGGGACTCAAGGGTGTCGGCCGCCGCCGTCTCGTCGTCGATGCGATCGATCAGCTCCTGGCGCTCCTTGGCGAGGACCGGCGCGGAGACGCGTGCCTCCGCGGCCCCGAGCGTGACCACGAGGGCGGCGAGCACCAGACATGCGGCGAGGCCGAGCTTCGACTTGAGCGTACGGGGCAGGCCCGCGCTCCCATCGGCCTTGCGACGCGCCGACGCCTCGGCGTATCCGTCGTCCAGGCTGTGGTCCATCACATTGGTCAGCAGCGACATGGACGCGTCGGGACGCGCCGGCGGCGAGACGGTACTCCGATCGGGGGGCTGCTGCGACATGCCGCACATCGTCGCACGTCGCCGCCGCTACCGCCGAATGGCCCCACCGGTGTGCCCGCGGGCGCCCGCGGACGTCTTCGGGCACACCGGAAGAACCGTCACTGCCCTGCGCTGTCCACGACCGTCGCCCATTCGTCCAGCAACGCCTGCGCGGAGGCGTCGTCCGGACCCTCGGCCCACAGATGGGTGACCGCCTCGGCCCGGTCCGGCAGCACCATCACCCACCGTCCGTCGGCCTCGACCACTCGTACACCGTCCGTCGTGTCGACGCTGCGGTCGCCGGCAGCCTCCACGACCCGGCGCATGACCAGGCCCTTGACGGCCCAGGGGGTGGCGAGGTCACGACGCAGCACATGGGCCCGGGGGATGCGGGCGTCGATCTGGCTGAGGGTGAGCTGTGTCCTGGCGACCAGTCCGAGGAGCCGCACGAATGCGGCCGACCCGTCGAAGACACTGTTGAATTCGGGAACGACGAAGCCCCCGCGCCCGTCTCCACCGAAGATGGTGCCTTCCTCGCGTCCCACGCGTGTCAGATCGTCGGGCGATGTCGTCGTCCATTCGACTTGCGTGCCGTGGTACGCCGCGACCTGCTCGGCGACACGTGTCGTGGTGACCGGCAACGCCACCCGTCCGCTGCGCCGCTCGGCCGCCACGAGATCGAGCATGACGAGGAGCGCCCGGTCGTCCTCGACGATCCGGCCCCGTTCGTCGACCAGGGAGAGCCGCTCACCGACCGGGTCGAACCGCACGCCGAACGCAGCCCGCGCCGACGAGACGATCTCGCCCAGCCGCACAAGACCGGAGCGCCGGGTCTCGGCGGTCTCGGTGGGTCTTGATTCGTCGAGGCCGGGATTGATGGTCAGCGAGTCGACACCGAGCCGCCCCAGCAGGCTGGGCAGTACGAGCCCGGCACTCCCGTTGGAGGCGTCGACGACCACCTTGAGACCCGCGTCGGCGATCCCCGCGGTGTCCACGTTCCGCAGCAACGATCCGGTGTACGAGTCGAAGACGCTGGACGGGAAGTGCAGATCACCGATCTCGCCCGGAAAAGCCCGGCGGTATTCCTGCCGTGCATAGACCCGGTCCAGCTTCCGCTGCCGCGCCTGCGACAGATCCGCTCCCCGCTCGTCGAAGAACATGATGTCGACCGAGTCGGGCACGCCTGGGGACGTACGGATCATGATCCCGCCGTCGCTGCCCCGCGCGGTCTGCTGGCGCGCGACGGGCAGAGGGACGTTCTCCAGGTCCCGGACATCGATGGCGCTGGCCTGAAGGGCCGAGATCACGGCTCGCTTCAGGGCACGGGCGCCGCGGGAGTGGTCGCGTGCGGTGGTGACCGTCGAGCCCTTCTTCAGCGTCGTGGCATAGGCGCCGGCCAGCCGGACCGCGAGTTCCGGGGTGATCTCGACGTTCAGGATCCCGGACACGCCCCGGGCGCCGAAGAGATGAGCCTGTCCGCGCGATTCCCAGATCACTGAGGTGTTGACGAAAGCGCCGGCTTCGATGGTCTTGAACGGGTAGACACGGACATTGCCCTGAATGATCGACTCCTCGCCGATCAGGCACTCGTCCCCGATGACCGCACCATCCTCGATGCGGGCCGCCCGCATGACATCGGTGTTCTTTCCGATCACGCAGCCGCGCAGATTGCTGTGCTGACCGATATAGACGTTGTCGTGCACCACGGCCTTGTGCAGGAACGCACCGCTCTTGACGACGACATTCGACCCGATGACCGTGTGCTCGCGAATCTCCGCACCGGCTTCGACCTTTGCGTAGTCCCCGATATAGAGCGGCCCACGCAGCACCGCGTCGGGGTGCACTTCCGCGCCTTCGGCGACCCATACGCCGGGTGAGATCTCGAAGCCGTCGATGTCGACGTCGACCTTGCGTTCAAGAACGTCGGCCTGCGCCTTCACATAGCTTTCGTGGGTACCGACGTCCTCCCAGTAGCCCTCGGCGATGTAGCCGTAGATGGGCTTGCCTTCCTTCATGAGCTGCGGGAAGACATCACCGGACCAGTCCACCGAGACATCGGCCTCGACATAGTCGAATACCTCGGGCTCCATGACATAGATGCCGGTGTTCACTGTGTCCGAGAAGACCTGACCCCAGGTGGGCTTCTCCAGGAAACGCTCGACCTGGCCGCCCTCGTCCACAATTGTGATGCCGAATTCCAGCGGGTTCGGGACGCGAGTCAGGCACACCGTGACCAGACCGCCCTTTTCCTTGTGGAAGGCGATGAGATCGGTGAGATCGAAGTCGGTGAGTGCATCACCGGAAATGACGAGGAAGGTGTCGTCCTTCAGCGCTTCCTCGGCATTCTTCACGCTCCCCGCGGTGCCGAGCGGTTTCTCCTCATTGGCGTAGCTGAGCTCCATCCCGAGCTCTTCGCCGTCCCCGAAGTAATTCTTGACCAGCGAGGCAAGAAACTGGACCGTCACGACGGTCTCATTCAGCCCGTGCCGCTTGAGAAGCCTAAGCACATGCTCCATGATCGGCCGATTGGCGACGGGCAGAAGCGGCTTGGGCATGCTTGAGGTCATGGGGCGAAGGCGAGTACCTTCGCCGCCAGCCATCACGACGGCCTTCATGTCGGAAACGTCCTCCTTGAAGAGACGACGGTCTGGCCGACTTCGCCCGTCGGGGCACCATCCGGGTCATCCGCGGCGGGCCGGCCACACTGCACGACACCGCCTCAACGAGCTCAATCGGCTACTGCATCCGCCTTGACGAGCCGGCGGACCTGAACCACGTAGAGGATCCCTGCCCACCAATAGAGCGTTGTACCCCAACCTGCGAACGCCCATCCGAAAATAGCGGCCAGCGATGCAAGCCAACCACTTCCGTCGCTGAGCAGCAACAAGGGGAACGCGTACATCAGGTTGAACGTGGCCGCCTTCCCCAGGAAGTTCACCTGGGGCGGTGGATAGCCGTGACGCCGCAGGATTCCGACCATCACAAGGAGCATCAGCTCACGGGCAAGAAGTGCCACGGTGAGCCACAGCGGCAGGATCTCCCGCCAGGTCAGGCCGACCAGGGTCGAAAGGATGTAGAGGCGATCGGCAGCAGGGTCCAGGATCCGGCCGAGGCTGCTGATCTGGTTCCACCGACGGGCGAGCTTTCCGTCGAGGTAGTCGCTGATGCCGCTCAGCATCAACACCAGCAGGGCCCAGCCGTCGCTCTCGGGGCCACCGAACACGGGGCGAAGAATCAGCCACAGGAAGAGCGGAACCCCTACAAGGCGAGCCATGCTGAGGATGTTGGGGATGGTGAGTACTCGGTCCGTCTGAACCCGAGTCTCCTGGACCTCCACCCGGGGGCCTCCTGTGAAGAACGTGCCAATGATGCCCCCTGACCTTACCCTCAGCCACTGCTGTCGGTTGCACAGGGGTGACCGGAAGTATCCCGTGAAACGCAGAAAAGCCCCGTGCCACAAGGGCACGGGGCTCTCCCGCAAAAGGAGTTCGGCGGCGTCCTACTCTCCCACAGGGTCCCCCCTGCAGTACCATCGGCGCTGAAAGGCTTAGCTTCCGGGTTCGGAATGTAACC